>JAKONB010000445.1 GCA_022702195.1 Beijerinckiaceae bacterium
GCCGGGCACCGGCACCAGGGCGGCCGGTCCGACCACATGGCTGACGGCGGCGACGAAATAGGCCTGCTCCTCGGCCCGCTTGGCGATGGCGCGGCCGCCGAGCCCGAGGGCGAGGCAACCATTGGCCTTGCCCATGGCGATGTCGGCCCGGCGCAGCGACGCGCCGTCCTCGGCTGCCAGGGCTCTGAGCGCCCCGCGCGCGTCGTAGACCACCACCGCGAGGGGCTTCAGCGCGTGCTCGCGGGCCGCCTTCAGGGCGGCCTCGACGATGGTCTGGGCGGCGGCGAGGGTCAGGTCGGACATCGGCTTCCCGGTCGAATGGAATGCAGTTCCCTCCGACGTAGCCCGCCGATCCGCCCCCGACCAGCCCCGCCCTACGCGGCGAGGTCGGACAGGAAGCGGTCGTAGCGTTGGGTGACGGCCCTCAGGTCCTCGAAATGCGGGAAGGCGCCGGTCGGCAGGACCTCGACCCGCCAGTTCGGCGCGGCGGCGAAGCGCGCGGCATGGCGGTAATCGACGAAGTCGCCGCGCTCGCCGTGGATCAGCCAGACCGGCCGCGTCAGCCGCTCGTAGAGCCGCCCGGGCGCCTCGGGGAACAGAGCCCCCGACAGGAACGAGAACGGCGCGTGCTCCGCCCCGGGCTGGTGCGCCGAAGCATGATCGTAGGTCAGCAGGCCCTCGTCGATCTCCTTGCTGCCCCAGGTCTTCTCGAGGAAGAAGCGCATGCTCGGCCGGACCACCAGCAGGTCGAAGAGCGGGCGGCCCCAGAGCGGCACGGTGAGGATGGCGCGCGCCACCGCGCCGCCATGGCGCGTGCGGTCGCGGTGGCGGCCCTCGAAGCGGGCATCGAAGCCGGTGGGGCTGATCAGGCCCAGGCTGCGGTAATCGCCCGGGCGCTCGAGGGCGGCGGCGGCCAGATATTCGCAGGACAGCGACAGAGCGACGGCATCGACGGGCGCATCGCCATGCCGGCGCCGGATCTCGGCGGTGACCGCGTGGAGGGCGTCGGTCATCAGGCGCGGGGTGTAGGTCCGGGCGCTGCGCTCGGAGAAGCCGAAACCCGGCAGGTCGAGCGCATAGACCGGGCGGCGCCCGGCATAATGCCGGTAGAGCGGGCGCACCTCGTAGGCATTGGCGGCCGCGTTCACCGAGTGGATCAACAGCAGCGGCGTCCCCTCGCCTCGAGCCGACCCATAGAGACCGATGCCGCCCACCTCGGTCTCGAGGCGCTCGTGATGCCCCGGCAGGGCCGGGGGCAGCGTCATCCGGTGATCGATGCCGAGCCGGCTCCAGGCGATCCAGGCCCCGGCCGCCCCGAGCGGCAGGAGCGCGAGCTTGGCGGCGCGGGGGATGCGGCTTTCGGGCTTCTCGGGACGGGACGGGGACGGCATGGTGGTATCCGGCGGAGGATCGGCAGCGGGAAACGCGGGGCCATCGGGAATGTTTCGGACGGCCCAACCGCCCCTCAGGCGCTCGCCCCCTCGATCTCCCCGCTCAGCGCCAGCCATTCCTCTTCGGCCGCCTCCAGGGCGGCGGCGGCGTCCGAGCGCATCTTCATCAGCTCGCCGGCCTTGGCGGGATTGGCCTGGAAGGCGGTGCCGTCGGCGAGCGCCGCGTCGATCTTGGCCATGGCGTCGGCGAGCTTCGTCATCCGCGCCTCGACGCTCTCCAGCCGCTTGCGCAGGGGGGCGAGGGCGACGCGGCGGTCGGCGTTCGAGCGGCGCTCCACCGCCTTGGCGCCGCCGGTGGGTTCGGCGGCGGCCTTCTCGGCCTCGCGCTCGGGACCGGCGAGGACGAGGCGGCGGTAATCGTCCATGTCGCCGTCGAAGGTCCTCACGCTGCCGTTGGAGACCAGCCAGAGCCGGTCGGCGCAGGCCTCCACCAGGAAGCGGTCGTGGCTCACCAGGATGACCGCGCCCTCGTATTCGTTGATCGCCTCCACCAGGGCCTGCCGGCTCTCGATGTCGAGGTGGTTGGTGGGCTCGTCGAGGATGAGCAGATGCGGCCCGTTGAAGGCCGCGAGCCCCATCAGCAGCCGCGCCTTCTCACCACCCGAGAGCTGCGACACCGGCGTCTCGGATTTCGTGCCCGAGAAGCCGAGCCGGGCGGCGGCCGCCCGCGCCCGCGATTCCGGCACGTCCGGCATCAGGTCGCGGACATGGGCGTAGGCGCTCTCGTTGGGCCGCAATTCGTCGAGCTGGTGCTGGGCGAAATAGGCCACCTCCATCTTGGAGGAGCGCCGCATGTCGCCGCTCAAGGGAGGCAGGCGCCCGCCGATGAGCTTGCAGAAGGTCGATTTGCCGTTGCCGTTGGCGCCGAGCAGGGCGACCCGGTCGTCCGGGGCGAGGCTGAGATTGAGGCCCGACAGCACGATCCGGTCGGGATAGCCCGCCTGGACCCGCTCCATGGCGACGATGGGCGGGGAGAGCGGCCGCTCGGGGCTCGGCAGCCGGAAGACCGGCACGTCGTCCTCGATCACCGAGGCGATGATCTCCATCTTGGCCAGCCGCTTGACGCGGGACTGCGCCTGGCGCGCCTTGGTCGCCTTGGCCTTGAAGCGGTCGACGAAGCTCTGGAGATGCGCCCGCTCGACATCCTGCTTGGCCTTGGCCTTGGCCTGCAGCACGCGCTTCTCGGCGACCTGCCGGGCGAACGAGGTGTAGCCGCCCCGGTAGATGGCGAGCTTGCCCCGGTCGAGGTGCAGGATGTGGTCGACGCATTCGTCGAGGAGGTCGCGGTCGTGGCTGATGATCACCGCGGTGCGCGGGTAGCGCTCGAGGTAGTCGTAGAGCCAGATCGTGCCCTCGATATCGAGGTAGTTGGTGGGCTCGTCCAGAAGCAGCAGGTCGGGCTCGGAGAACAGAACCGCCGCGAGCGCCACGCGCATGCGCCAGCCGCCGGAGAAATCCGCGCAGGGCCGGGCCTGCGCCGCCGCGTCGAAGCCGAGGCCGTGCAGGATGGCGGCGGCGCGGGCCGGGGCCGAATGCGCCTCGATGTCCACGAGCCGGGTCTCGATCTCGGCCCGGCGCAGGCCGTCGGCGGTCTCGGCCTCTGCCATCAGGCGCGAGCGCTCGGTATCGGCGGCCAGCACTACCGCGTGCAGGGTCTCGGGCCCGGCCGGCGCCTCCTGCGCCACGGCGCCGATGCGCATGCCCTTGGGCAGCGAGACGGTGCCGCCCTCGGTGGGGAGTTCGCCCAGGATCGCCTTGAACAGGGTCGTCTTGCCGGCGCCGTTGCGGCCGACGAGTCCGACCCGGGCCCGGTCCGGGATGACGAAGGTGGCACCGTCGAGGATCAGGCGCTCGCCGATGCGGTAGGTGAGGTCGTTGACGCGCAGCATGGGAGGCTTCTGGCGGCGTGCAGGCGGGGTGGCAAGGGGAGAGGCGTGTACGCCGGGTGCGGACCGCGATAGTCGAGCATCCATGACGCTCACGATTCTCGCGGCCCTCGCGCCGATCGCCCTCCTGATCGGCCTCGGGGCGGCGTTGCGCCGCCTGGGCTTCCTAGCCGAGGCCTTCTGGCCGCAGGCGGAGCGGCTCGCCTATTACGTGCTGCTGCCGAGCCTGCTCCTCCACGGCCTCGCCACCGCCCGCCTCGACGGGGTGCCGGTGGGCGGGCTCGCCCTGGTCCTGGTGCTCTCCACCGTGGCGGTGGCCGCCGTGACGGTGACGGCCCGGCCGCTGCTCGGATTCGCCGGCCCGGCCTTCACCTCGGTGTTCCAGGGGGGCGTGCGCTTCAACAACTATGTGGGGGTCTCGGCCGCCGCCGGCCTCTACGGCGCGCAGGGAATCGCCCTGGCGGCGGTGGCCAACGCGGCGATCGTGCCCACCGTCAACGTGCTGTGCGTCCTGGTCTTCGCGCGTTTCGGCACGGCGGGACGGCCCTCGGCCGCGGGCCTCGCGCGGCAGATCGCACTCAACCCGCTGGTCCTCGGCAGCCTCGGCGGCATCGTGCTCCGGATGTCCGGTCTCGGCCTGCCGCCGGGGATCGAACCGGTGCTGCGCGTCCTGGGGCAGGCCTCGCTGCCGCTGGGCCTCCTCTGCGTCGGCGCCGCCCTCGATTTCGGGGCGGCGCGGAGCTGGGTCCGGCCAGTGGCGACCGCGTCGCTGATCAAGTTCGGGCTGATGCCGGCCGCCACTCTGCTGGCCTGCCTGGCGCTGGGGCTCACGGGGCCGGCCGCCGTCACGGCTCTGCTGTTCCAGACCCTGCCCACCGCCTCGTCCTCCTACATCATGGCGCGTCAACTCGGTGGGGACGCGCCGCTGATGGCCGGAATCACCGCGACCCAGACGGTGATCGCCGGCGCGGCTCTGCCCCTGGTCGTCACCCTGGTGCTGGCGCTGTCCGGGCTCGGCTGACGCGCGGATCGGGCCGAACTCACACCAGCTCCCAGGCCGAGGCGTCGCGCATGAGGGCGGCCACGAGGGCGTGGTTCAGCGCATGACCGGTATGGGCCGCGGTGAAACGTCCGACGATGGGGTGGCCGGCCAGCGACAGGTCGCCGACGAGATCGAGGAGGCGGTGGCGCACCGGCTCGTCCGGCAGGCGCATGCCGCCGATGACCCGGCCGCCGAGGATCGTGGCGGTGCTGCGCAGGTTCGCGCCCCGTAGCACCGCCCGGCCGGTGACGTAGGAATAGACCTTGAGCGGCAGCGCCCATTTCAGGCGGCCGAAGCTGCGCGCGGGCGCCAAGTCGCGCGCGAAGCTCTCCGGGGTGACATCGCCCTCCCAAACCATCCAGCCGAAATGCGTCAGGGCGAGCTCGCCACGAAACGACAGCCGGTCCGACGGCTCGACCCGCAGGCTGCGCTGCCCGTCCCGCACCTCCACCGCCCGGCGCACATGGATCGCCCGACGCGGCACCCCGAGCTCCCGGCGCCCGGCGTCGCGGATCGCCGCGCACCAGGGCAGGGCGCTGCCGTCGAAGATC
>JAKONB010000471.1 GCA_022702195.1 Beijerinckiaceae bacterium
CGAAGGAAACGCTCATGCAGATCCACTCCGACAGCGTCGCCGCTGTGGTCGCGCGCTCCCTGAAGGCGCGCGGCGTCGATCGTGTCTTTGCCCTCTGCGGCGGGCACATCATGCCGATCTGGATGCGCCTCGACGCGGAAGGCATCCGCATCGTCGACGTGCGCGACGAGCGCGCGGCCGTGCACATGGCCCAGGCCCATGCGGAGGTGACCGGCGAACTCGGCGTCGCCCTGGTGACGGCCGGCCCCGGCATGACCAACGCGGTGACCGGCATCGCCAACGCCCACGTCTCCCGCGCGCCCGTCCTGATCCTGTCGGGCACCAACACCCGGCCGCAGGAGAATCGCGGCGGACTGCAGGACCTCGACCACACCCACCTCGTGCGCACGATCACCCGCTACGCCCGCACCGTCCGCGAGCCGGCCCTGGCGCTGGCCGAACTCGACGAGGCGATCGCCCGCGCCCTCGGGGAGGGGGGCGAGCCGGGTCCGTCCTACATCGACTTTCCCGCCGACACCCTGCGCGGGATCGTGCCGAAGCCGGTGCAGATGGCGGAGCACCTCGCGGCCAAGCCCCGCGTCGCGGTGCGGCCGGACCCCGAGCGGATCGCGGCCGCCGTCGACCTGCTGTGGTCGGCCCGGCGGGTTCTCGTCATCTCCGGCCGCGGCGCCCGCCGCGCGGGGCCGGAACTCGTCGCCCTGCTCGACCGCCTCGGCGCGGTCTATCTCGACACCGGCGAGAGCCGCGGCCTCGTGCCCGATTCCCATCCCTCCGTCGTCGGCGCCATGCGGGGCGCGGTGCTGACCGATGCGGACGTCGTGCTCACCGTCGGCCGCCGGCTCGACTTCCAGCTCGCCTTCGGCTCGCCCGCCATCTTCGGGAACGCGACCTTCGTGCGGCTGGCCGACACGCCGGGGGAACTGCGCGACAACCGGCGCGGTGCCGTCGAGATCCTGTCCGACGCGGGCGCGGCCCTGACGGCCCTCGTGGAGGCGGCGGGCAACCGCGCGAGCGGCGTCGACCGGGATTGGGCGGGCAAGCTCCGCGCCGGCCACGCGCAGCGCGCGGCCAAGCTGAAGCAGACCATGGCCTCCGCGCCCGCCGGAAGCGACGGGCGTCTTCACCCGAACCGGGTCATCGCCGCCCTCCAGGACGCGATGGACGACAACGCCATCGTGGTCACCGACGGCGGCGACTTCCTGAGTTTTGCCCGGATCGGTCTGTCGGCGCCGACCATGCTCGACCCCGGTCCGTTCGGCTGCATCGGCGTCGGCGTGCCCTACGGCATCGCCGCGAGCCTGGCCTGCCCGGACCGCACCACCCTGGTGGCGACCGGCGACGGCGCCTTCGGGTTCAACGCCATCGAACTCGACACGGCGGCCCGGCACAAGGCGCCGGTCCTGATCGTGGTGGCCAACAACGGCGCCTGGCAGATCGAGGTGCACGACCAGACCGTCACGCACGGCAAGGTGGTCGGCACGACGCTGCAGTTCAGCGACTACGCCGCCATGGCGCGGGCGCTCGGCATGCACGGCGAGCGCGTGGAGCGGGAGGAGGATCTGGGACCGGCGATCCAGCGGGCGCTGGCCAACCGCCCGGCGCTGCTCGACGTGGTGGTCACGCCGGAGGCGGTGTCGTCGGACGCCAAGACCGGCCTCGCCTGGGTGCCCGACCTCCAGCCGCTGGCCGCCTGGGACGAGGCCGAGCGCGCCTGGCGGGCGGGCGGCGGCACCGCCGACGCATGAGCGAGGCTCGCATGATGGATCCCGTGAATGACGGCTCGCATCCGTTCGAGGCCGGCCTCGGGCGCAGGCCGGCGAACTACGTTCCCCTGTCCCCAGCGAGCTTCCTCGCCGGCGCCGCAGCCTCCCACGGCGCGAAGGTGGCGGTGATCGACGGGCCGCGGCGCCACACCTACGCCGCCCTCTATGCCCGCTGCCGGCGCCTCGCCTCGGCCCTGCGGGCGCGGGGCGTCGGACCCCTCGACACCGTGGCGATTCTGGCGCCCAACATCGCGGAGATCCTCGAGGCGCATTACGCGGTGCCGATGTGCGGCGCGGTGCTGAACCCCCTCAACACCCGCCTCGACGCGGGGACGATCGCCTTCTCGCTCGATCATGGCCGGGCCAAGGTGCTCCTCGTCGACGGCGAATGCGCGCCGCTCGCCCGGGCGGCGCTGCAGCTGGTGCGCAGCCGCCCTCTCGTGATCGACATCGCGGCGCCCGGTCTTGCGGACATCCGCGTCGGCGAACACGCATACGACGCCGTGCTCGCGGAGGGCGACCCGGACTTCGCCTGGGAGGGGCCGGCGGATGAGTGGCAATCGCTCTGCCTGCTCTACACCTCGGGCACGACGGGCGATCCCAAGGGAGTCGTCTACTCCCATCGCGGCGCCTACCTCCAGGCGCTCGGCAACGCCGTGACCTTCGGCCTCGTCCCGGAGAGCGTGTACCTCTGGACGCTGCCGATGTTCCACTGCAACGGCTGGTCCTATCCCTGGGCGGTGGTGGCGGCGGGCGGCACTCAGGTCTGCCTGCGCAAGGTGGAGCCGGCCGCCATCTTCCAGCTCATCGCCGAGCACCGGGTGACGCATCTCTGCGGCGCGCCGATCGTGCTCTCGATGATCGCCCATGCCCCGCCCGAGCAGCGCGTGCCCTTCGCGCACACCGTGCGCTGCGCCACCGGCGGCGCGGCCCCGTCGTCCACGATCCTGCGGACCATGGAGGAACTCGGCTTCAAGGTGACCCATCTCTACGGCGCCACCGAATGCTACGGCCCCGGCACCGCCTCCCTGCCCCGGCCGGACTGGGCGGCCCTGTCGACGGAGGCCCGCTACGACCGCATGGCCCGCCAGGGCACCGCCCTGACGACCCTCGATGCGGTGATGGTGGCCGATCCGGGAACGATGCGCCCGGTGCCGCAGGACGGGGAGACCCTCGGCGAGATCATGATGCGCGGCAACACCGTGATGAAGGGCTACCTCGCCAATCCGCAGGCGACCGAGGCGACGCTCGCGGAGGGATGGTATCGCAGCGGGGACCTCGCCGTCTGGCACGCCGACGGCGCCGTGGAGATCAAGGATCGCTCGAAGGACATCATCATCTCGGGGGGGGAGAACATCTCCAGCCTGGAACTGGAGGAGGTGCTCACGCGGCATCCCGCGGTGATGCTCGCGGCGGTCGTGGCCCGCCCCGACCCGATCTGGGGCGAGACCCCTTGCGCGTTCCTCGAACTCAAGCCCGGAACCGCTGTCCCCACGGACCAGGAGGTCATCGCCTTCTGCCGGGAGCGCGTGGCGCGCTTCAAGGTCCCCAAGGCGGTGGTGTTCGGCCCATTGCCGAAGACCTCGACGGGCAAGATCCAGAAATTCGTGCTCCGGGAACAGGCGCGCTCCCTATGACAGACCCAAGCAAGAACGGCCCGGTCCAACCGGAGGGCAGCGCCGGCACGACCAACCCCTGGGGCATGCTCGGCGCGTCCTGGACGGCCTCGATGGAGGCCCTGTCGGCCTGGTCGCAGACGTGGCAATCGCTCGCCCAGGAGCGCGGCGGCCCGTCGGCCGACCGGATGATGGGCGCGCTGCACGATCCGGCGCGCTGGCCGCAGAGCATGGTGCCGCTCCTGGACGAGGTCCGGCGCGCGCTCGCCCTTCCGCGCTTCGCCGACCTGCCGCCCCTCGACGGCACGTTGCTGCCCTCGCCGGAATCCGCCCTCGACCTGGTTCTGCTCCAGCAGCAATACTTGACGGCGGTGATGCCGGTCTGGGCGAAGGCCTGCGAGACCTTCCAGGCCGAAATCGAGAGCCGGCGCGCCAGGGGCGAGACGATCGACGTCTTCGCCGACGGCCTCGACGTCTGGAACGGCGTGCTCGACCGGACTCTGATGGAGTTCAACCGGTCCGCGGACTATGCCGGCCTCCAGCAGCGGATGCTGCGCCTGGCCATGCGGCAGCGCAAGGATCAGCGCCGGCGCGTCGAGGTGGCGGCCGAGGCCATGGACATGCCGACCCGCACCGAGATGCTCGACGTCTACGGACGCCTGCACGTCCTCATGCGCGAGGTCCACACCCTTCGCCGCGAGGTGCGGGCGCTGAGGGCGCGGGCCGCCGCGCCCGCCGGGCCGGACGCGGCCGACGCCCCATCCTGACCTGCGCCGCGCGGGCGACACGGCAGACACGACGAGGAGATCGGCATGGCGCAGGATGTTCCGTTTCCCGGACTGAAGGAGATGGCGGAGCTCTCGAAGCGCGCGGCGGCGGTGGCCGCGCAGTTCGCCGACATCCGCGACGGCGACATCGATGTCGCCACGACGCCGCGCGAGACGATCCTGGAGATCAACGGCCGCACGCTCTACCGAATCGCGGCCGGGGCGCCGACGCGGGTCGAGACGCCGATTCTCGTCCTCTACGCGATGGTCGGAAGCTGGCAGATCCTCGATCTTCAGCCGGACCGCTCTTTCCTGCGCACACTCGCTGAGACGGGCAGCACCGTCTACGTCGTGGACTGGGGCCACCCCACGCCGGCCGACCAGTTCGACGATTTCAGCGACCTCGTGAATATCTACATCGACGGCTTCGTGGACGCGATCCGCGACCGGCACGGGATCGCGCGCATCAACCTGCTCGGCATCTGCCAGGGCGGCGTGCTCTCGCTCTGCTATGCGGCCCTGCACGGCGAGAAGATCCGCAACCTCGTGACCTGCGTGACGCCGGTCGATTTCCACGCCGACCGCTGCGACGAGCACGTCGAGCGCGGCTTCATGAATGTCTGGACGCGCAACCTCGACGCGCAGGACATCGACCTCATGGTCGATACGATCGGGAACGTGCCGGGCGGCGTCGGCGGGGTACTGTTCTCGATGATGACGCCGTTCCGAAGTCTGGCGAAGTACAACCTGACGCTCCTGGATGTCGGCCAGGATCGCGACAAGTTGATGAACTTCCTGCGCATGGAGAAGTGGTTGGCTGACCGCCCGGACCATACCGGTGCCTCGGCGCGGCAATGGCTCAAGGACCTCTACCAGGACAACAAACTCTATGCCGGCACCTTCGAGATCGCCGGCCGCCGGGTCGACCTCGGTGCGATCACCATGCCGGTGCTGAACTTCTACACCGAGACCGATCACATCATCCCGGCCCCCGCAACGAAGGCGATGGCCGGCGTGATCGGCGCGACGGATTACACCGAGGCGCCGCTCACGGGCGGCCATATCGGCGTGTTCGTGAGCCGGGGACAGGCCAAGTTCAGCGACCGGATCCTCGGCTGGCTGGAGCAGCGCTGACACCCGTCGCGACCGATCGGGGCGTGTGGACGGGCCTCCCGCGACTCCCTGCCCATGGATGGCCCAGGGAAGAATGACATGTGGACACTCCCCCGCCTGATCGGATCGCTCGCCCTGCCGACGATGCTGCTGTTTCCCCTCGCCGCCTCGGCGCAGGCGAACCGCGCGGCCGAGCCCGAGGGCGAGAAGGCGCCCGCCGTGCAGGTGGACGACAATGCCTTCCGGTGCATGCTCGACATGACCAAGGTCCGGCACTTCTACGTCGACAACCTCTCGGGCCGGCTCGCCGAGACCGTGGCGGTGGCGCAAGCCGGCACGGGCGACTACCCGGAGGGCTCCGTCGTGCAGCTCGTTCCGAACGAGGTCATGATCAAGCAGCAGAAGGGCTTCAGCCCGATCACCCGGGACTGGGAATTTTTCTGGATCGACGTCGATACGAACGGCTCGAAGATCTTTCGGCGCGGCTTCGTGGAGGTCAACAACCGGTTCGAGATGAACTGCTTCGCCTGCCACGTGAAGGCGCATGCGCAGAACGATTTCACTTGCGGCGCCGAGGGGGGCGGCTGCGACCCGATTCCCCTGACGCGCGAGATGTTCGGCGCCCTCCAGCGGACCGATCCGCGCTGCCCGAACCGGCCGCCGGTCAGCACGGAGGACGCCGCCGCCCTGAAGATGGTGAGCGAGGTCGTCGAGGCGATGAAGACAGCCAATGCCAGCAACAGGACGATGAGCGAAGACGCCCCCAAGAAGTGATCCCGATACCGGCCGGGGATGAGGGTTCAGGTCTTGCCGAGGGGGTCATCTTCGCGGTGAGGTGTCGGATCTCGCGTTCGTCTTGACGAAGTGCGACATTTTCTGTCGTGGCATCGATATGATCGCGATATACTGAGAAAATATCTCGTGTTTTCAGTGGAACCGCGAGGTTTTTCGGGTCTTGTTCGGGCATCGCATCCAGTGGAGGAAAACCATGAGATCCATGTTGCTCGGCGCTGCCGCGGTCGGTGTGTTTCTGCTGGGCGAGACGGCCGCCGTCCGCGCGCAGGGGACCGGCGGTGGTCCCGCCACCGATCCCACCGAGAACGGCGGCAACACGACCGTCAACAAGGGAGCCGGCTCGGGGACCGGCACGGCGGACGGCGCGCGGGGATTGACGACCGGAACGCCGAAGGCGGACCCCACCGAGAATGGCGGAAATGCCATCGTCAACAGGGGGGCGGGTTCGGGCACCGGCACCGAGAAGCCCGCCGGCGGGGCGCGCTGATCGGATCCGCGCGGGGTCTACGCGCCGGACGGCCCCGCCTCGGCCGTGACGGTGGGCTTCCAGATTTCCGCCGCGACCGCGGCCGTCTCCTGCAGGGCGCCATGGAGCCCGGCATCGGCGTCGTGGGAGCCCGCCCGGATCGCGGCGGCGAGGCCGGCGAGGGGATCGTCGCCGGCCACGGGCACACGGGCGAGGGCGCTGTCCCAGACGGCGGCGGTCGTCTCCGCGCCCTCGATCTCGCGCATGGCGATTCCGACGGCGTTGGCCACCATGAGGGTCACGTAGCGTTGGCGGCCCGTCAGGGCGGGCGCGACCTCCTCGAGGAGAGCGCGGCGGGCCACATCGAGCAGGGCGGCCCCGGAGGGATGATTGGGGAGGATCGGGCGCATGGTCAGGCGGTCCATTGGTCCGGGGCGGTGTCGCGCAGGATGCTGCGCTCCAGCTCGGGGGGGATGCGGCCGGTCAGAGCCAGTTCCAGCGAGGGCTCCAGGCCCGAGATGTGGCGAAAGCCCTGTTCGAGGGCGATCACCGCCCAGCGCAGGTGCGCCATGATCTCCCAGAAGCGCACGGAGGTCGCGTCGATGCGCCGGCCGCCTTCGGCTTCGTAGCCGCGATAGAAGGCGGCGCGCGGCGCGATGCCCCCGGCCTCCAGGCCGGTGCGGCCGAAACGCCAGCACTCGGCGCAGAACCAGCCGATATCCTCCATCGGGTCGCCCCAACCCGCGAATTCCCAGTCGAGGATGGCGGTGAGGCCCTTGGCGTCGACCATATAGTTCCCGGTCCGGAAGTCCCGGTGGACGAGGGTCGGCTCCGGGCAGTCCGGTGCATGGCGCTCGGCCCAGCGCAGACCCCATTCGATGGCGGGACGCGGCGCGCGGATCGCATCGAGGGTCGCCCGGAGGGCGAGGATCTCGGCCTGCGCCGGCTGGGGCGGCGGCGCTCCGAGGAAAGCGAGGTCGCCCTCCGGCGCGGCGCGCGATCCGGCCAGGACGCGGTGGATCTTGGCGAGTTCCCGACCGAGGTCCTCGGCCAGCGTCTCGCGGTCACCGCCGAGGCTCAGATCCTTGGCGATGCGGGGACCGAGGCCGACGCCCTCCACCAGGCCCATCACCGAGAACGGTGTGCCGATCACCCCGGCGTCGCGGCAGAAGCCGACGGGCTCGGGCACGCGGACGCCGGCGCGATGGGCGGCCCGCATAATCATGAACTCCTCGGCGCGGGGCCGGCTCGACGCGATCGTGGCGGGCGCGTCCTTGCGCAGTACGAAGCTGCGCGCGTCGCCGCGCAGGATGCAGCGGAGCTTCCAGTTCTCCTGGATGGAGCCGCCGCTCAGGGGCTCCACCCCCTCGATCGTGAGATCGGGCGCGTCCAGCTGTCCGCGGAGCCAATCGCGTAGGGCGACCTGTTGATTCGCGTCCATCATCTCTAAAGGCTCGATACGAGGTGGCCACCATCGACCGCGATCACGCTGCCGGTCATGTAGCTGCCGGCCTGCGAGGCCAGCAGGAGGAGCGGGCCGTCGAGTTCCCCGGCCCGGCCGAGGCGACGCTGGGGCACGCGCTTGATGAGCGCCTTGCCGGGCTCCGATTCGAAGAAGGCGTCGTTCAGGTCGGTCTGGATGTAGCCCGGCGCCAGGGCATTCACGCGGATGCCGTGGCGCGCCCATTCGAGGGCGAGCGCCTTGGTGAGCTGCACGACGCCGGCCTTCGAGACGGTGTAGGGCGCCACCGCCCCGGCGACCCGGAGGCCGAGGATCGAGGCGATGTTGACGATGCTGCCGCCCGCGCCGTGATCAATCATCCGCCGGGCCGTCTCCTGCGCGGCGAGCCAGACGCCCTTCAGGTTGGTGTCGATCACCGCGTCCCAATCGGCCTCGTCGAGGGCGAGGGCGGGTTTCGTCACGGTGACGCCGGCATTGTTGATCAGCACGGAGACCGGGCCGAACCGCGCCTGCGCCGCGTCGAGCGCCCGCGCGATGCTCGCCGCCTCGGTCACGTCCATCACGACCGCGTGGGCGCGACCGCCCTCCGCCTCGATCCGCGCCACCGTCTCGGCCAAAGCCTCCGCCCGGCGCGCGGCGAGGGACAGCACGGCGCCGGCCCGCGCGAGGGTGCCGGCGAAGTGCCGCCCCAGGCCGCTCGATGCGCCGGTCACGAGCACGTGCCGGCCGGTCAGATCGAACAATTCGCTCACGTTCGCCTCCCTCGCTCCGTCCCAGACCGTGCCCCCGCGGGCGACGCCTCAGTGGATGCGCTCGATGGCGAGCGCGATGCCCTGTCCGCCGCCGATGCACATGGTCACGAGCCCGAAGCGGCCCTGGACGCGGGCCAGCTCGTAGAGCGCCTTGACGGTGATGATCGCCCCGGACGCCCCGATCGGATGGCCCAGCGCGATGGCGCCGCCATTGGGGTTGACCCGCGACGGGTCGAGATCGAGGGCCTGGCTCACGGCGCAGGCCTGGGCCGCGAAGGCCTCATTCGATTCGATCACGTCGAAATCGCCCGCGCGCAGACCGGTGCGCTGCATGAGGGTCCGGACCGCCGGCACCGGCCCCATGCCCATCTCGGAGGGATCGACCCCCGCATGGGCGTATCCGACGATGCGGGCCAGCGGCCGGCGGCCTTCGCGTTCGGCGCGGGCGGCGCTCATCAGCACCAGGGCGGCGGCGCCGTCGTTGAGGCCTGAAGCGTTGCCGGCGGTCACCGTGCCGTCCTTGCGGAAGGCCGGGCGCAGGGCGGCCAGCTCCGCCTCCGTGGTCGCCTTGGGGTGTTCGTCGGTGTCGAAGGCGGTCGTGTCGCGCTTCGCCCGGACCTCCACCGGGAGGATCTGGTCGCGGAAGCGCCCCTCCGCGATGGCCGCCTTGGCCCGCGCCTGGCTCTCGGCGGCGAAGGCATCCTGTGCCGCGCGGGAAATGCCGTAGCGCGCGGCGACGGTCTCCGCGGTGACACCCATATGGCCGGCCCCGAAGGGATCGCTCAGCACGCCGATCATGTAATCGACCGCCGCGACATCGCCCATCTTCTGGCCGAAGCGGGCGGCCGACAGGAGGTGAGGCGCGCGGCTCATGCTCTCGGCGCCCCCCGCCACCGCGACCTCGGCATCGCCGAGCAGGATCGCTTGCGCCGCCGATACGATCGCCTGGAGGCCGCTGCCGCACAGCCGGTTCACCGCCATGGCGGGCGCTTCCTTGGGGATTCCCGCCTCCATGGCGGCGACTCGCGGCAGGTAGGCGTCGCGCGGCTCGGTCGGGATCACATGCCCGAACACCACGTGGCCGACCTGATCCCCCGCGAGGGCGGCGCGGGTGAGCGCCTCGCCCACGCAGAGCGCGGCGAGGCGGGTCGGGGGCAGGGCGGCGAGCGCGCCGCCGAAGGTGCCGATGGCGGTGCGCACACCGCCGACGATCACGACCGCATCAGACATTCGTTTCGGTCCTCGTGGAGGGCGGGAAGGGAGAATGGCTCACGCCTCCGGCCCGGAGACGTCCCAGTGCCAGAAGGCGTTGCCCTCCGCCTCGAGATTGCGGTTCAGCACCATCTTGTGGACCTCGTCCGCGCCATCGACGAGGCGCGCCTGACGGGCGTAGCGGTAGATCCACTCGAGCGGCGTGTCGGTGGAGTAGCCGCGCGCGCCGTTGATCTGAATGGCGGTGTCGGCCGCCGCATGGAGCAGGTTGGCCACGTGCACCTTGGCCATCGACACCTCCTTGCGGGCGAAGCTGCCCTGGTCGAGCGCCCAGGCCGCCTTCATCACCAGGAGCCGGCCGATCTCGATGCGCATGGCGAGGTCGCCCAGCATGAGCTGGATGCTCTCCCGGTCGGCGAGCCGGACGCCGAAGCCGTGCCGCTCGCCGGCATACTGGCGGGCGATCTCGACGCAGCGCTTCGCCAGGCCGAGCCAGCGCATGCAATGGGTAAGGCGGGCCGGCCCGAGCCGGATCTGCGTGAGCTTGAGCCCGTCGCCCTCCTTGAGGAGCACGTTCTCGGCGGGCACTTCGAGGCCCTCGAACGCGAGTTCGCAATGGCCGCCATGCTCCTCGGGACCCATGATCCCAATGCGGCGCACGATGTGCCAACCGGGCTGGTCGCGGTGGAACAGGAAAGCGGTCAGGCCCTTGCGCGCATCGTCGGAGGTGCGCGCCATCACGATGAAATGGGCCGCGTCCTGCGCGCCCGTGATGAACCATTTGCGGCCGGAGATGACGTAACGGTCGCCCCGCTTCTCCGCGGCGGTCCCGATCATCGACGGGTCGGAGCCGCCGCCCGGATGTGGCTCGGTCATCGCGAAGGCCGAACGGACCTCGCCCCTCACGATGGGATCGAGCCAGCGCGCCTTCTGGGCCGGCGTGGCGACGGCTTCCAGCACCATCATGTTGCCGTCGTCGGGCGCCGCTGAATTGAACACCACGGGTCCGAAGATCGAGCGGTTCATCGCCTCGTAGCAGACCGCCATCCCGACCTTGTCGAGGCCCGCCCCGCCGGTCTCCGGCTTCAGCTGAAGGCACCACAGGCCCTCCGCGCGGGCGAGG
>JAKONB010000479.1 GCA_022702195.1 Beijerinckiaceae bacterium
GTCAGCACCGAGAGCATGTTCTTGGTGCGCACGAGGCCGCCGTAGAACAGGGCCAGGCCCGGCACGACCATCAGCAGAACCAGGGCGCTGGAGATCAGCATCCAGGCGGTGTCACCCTTGTTCGGAACCGGCGCGGCGCTCGCGGCGGCCGGCAGGGCCTCCGTCGTCGGCGTCTGCGCGAGGGATGGCTCGACGAACAGGAGCGCCAGGGCGGCACCTCCCGTCGCGAGCGCCAGGGCATTGCGAAGCTTCATGGAAACGAGACTCCCGATCGCGGTGCGATGACGATGTGAAGGAAGACGAAAGGCAGCAGCCGGGACGGACCCGACCGGGCGCGGCGCGCATCGTCCCGAGAGGCGGTTCCCGGCCCTCGGAAAAAGACGACGCGAGACCCAGGCTCTAGAGGGCGTCGGCGTCGGTCTCGCCGGTGCGGATGCGCACGGCCTTCTCGAGGGGCAGGACGAAGATCTTGCCGTCGCCGATCTGGCCGGTGCGGGCCGCGGCGGCGATGGCGTCGATGACGCTGGCGGTGAGATCGGAGGCCACGGCCACCTCGATCTTGAGCTTGGGCAGGAAGCTCACGGCGTATTCGGCTCCGCGGTAGATCTCGGTATGGCCCTTCTGACGGCCGTAGCCCTTGACCTCGGTGACGGTGAGGCCGTGGACGCCGATGCCGGTCAAGGCATCGCGCACCTCCTCCAGCTTGAACGGCTTGATGATAGCCATCACGATTTTCATGGGCGGCGCCCCCTTGTGCGAGTGAGACCCTTCGGGCGGCGCGCTCTGCGTCGCGACCCGCTCGATCCGGCTGTCGGGCGCGGGCCGGGATGACCCGCGCGCTCGCCCTGCCTTATTCAAGGACTATGCCAACGGGAACCTTTTGGAGATTCTTGTCTTGCTTAGAAAATGCCCGCTCACTGACGCGTGAGCGGGCGAAAAGACCGCCAAGGTTGCTCGCAAATCGGGCATTCTGCCCGTATCGGTGGCGATGTGAATCGCCGATGGGCAGGAAACCGGCGCCATGCGCCGGCCTTCAGCCCTCGGCCCGGCGCGGTCGGATCATGCCTTCCTGGGCGACGGAGGCCACGAGACGGCCGTCCCGGGCAAAGATCTGGCCCCGGGCGAATCCGCGCGCGCCGGCGGCGCTGGGGCTGTCCTGGGCGTAGAGGAGCCATTCGTCGGCCCGGAAGGGGCGGTGGAACCACAGGGCGTGGTCGAGGCTGGCCGACTGGATCTCGCCGTCGAACACCGTCTGGCCATGGGGGATCAGCGTGGCGTCGAGGAGCGTCATGTCGGAGGCGTAGGCCAGGACGGCCCGGTGGATCGCCGGATCGTCCGGCAGCCTTTCCACCGCGCGCAGCCAGACGTGGAAGCGGGCATCCTGCGGCGCGCGGCGCAGGTAGCGCTCGATCTCCACCGGCCGCAGCTCGATCGGCCGCTCGCGCCCGAAATAGGAGAGGATCGGCGCCGGGATCACGGCGCCGGCCTGCGCGGCGCGCGCGGCGGCGACGGGGGCCTCGGCGATGTCCTCCGGCGGCGGCACGGCGGGCATCGGCGCCTGGTGGACGGCGCCCTCCTCGGCATCGTGGTAGGAGACCGACATGGCGAAGATCGCGCGTCCGTGCTGCTCGGCCACCACCCGGCGGGTGGTGAAGCTGCGCCCGTCGCGGATGCGCTCCACCGCGTAGTCGATGGGCGCCTTCGGATCGCCGCCGAGCAGAAAGTAGGCGTGCAGCGAATGCGGCGGCCGGGTCGCCGGCACGGTGCGGGAGGCGGCCACCAGGGCCTGGGCCACCACCTGCCCGCCGAAGACGCGGAACCACCCGGTCTGCAGGCTCTCCCCCCGGAAGCGATCCCGGTCGAGGGGTGCGAGATCCAGGATATCGAGGAGTTCGGTGACGATGCCGGCCATGAGCGAATCCCTGACGTCGTGTTCGGAAGCGGGCGACCCGCGCCGCATCGCCGGGCGGGCGGAGCTTGGCCTTAGCAAGCCGCGCGCGCGGCTGTACACGAATCCGCGTGCGGGGGCGATCCGCCTCCCCCGGCGCGCGTTGCCCCGGGGAGCGCGGAGTGGCAAGCCGGCGCCGACGCCACGGGGACGGAGTTTCGGGCATGAGCGGATCGAGTGTGCGTTCGGGGCGGCGCGGCATCCGGATCGCCGGAGCGGGCATCGCGCCCCTGAGCCTCGCCATCGCCCTGAAGCAGGCGCACGGGGAGGCGCTGACGGTCACAGTCTGCGATCCCGACCTCGCCGCCGGCGGCGCCCGGCATCGCGGCCGCGCCTACGCGCTGGCGGCGGGCGGCCGCCGGATGCTGGACCGGCTCGGGCTCTGGCCGGCGGTGGCGCCGGCCGCCGAAGCGATCCGCGAGATGGCGGTGAGCGACAGCCGGCTCGCCGATCCGGTGCGCCCGGTCTTCCTCACCTTCGGCCACGGGCGCGATGCCGGGGCGGAAGAGCCCTTCGCCCACATGGTCGAGGCGGAGCCGCTGGTGGATGCCCTGCTGGCCGCCGCGCGCGCCCACGGCGTCACCCTCGACCCCACCGGCATCGTCGAGGCGGTTCCCGAGGGCAACGCCATCGCGGTGCGGATGGCGGACGGGCGGACGATCCGCGACACCCTGCTGGTGGCGGCCGATGGCGGGCGCTCGCGCCTGCGCGAGGCGGCCAAGATCGGCTGGGTCGGCTGGGGCTATCCGCAATCGGGCATCGTCGCCACGATCCAGCACGCGCGCGACCACGAGGGCCGCGCCTACGAGCATTTCCTGCCGAGCGGCCCGTTCGCGATCCTGCCGCTGGTGGCGGGCGGCGCCCTCGGCCACCGCTCCTCCATCGTTTGGACCGAGCGCACCGCCGACGTGGCGGCCCTGCTCGGCGGCGACCCGGCCGAGTCCCTGGCGGAGATCGAGCGCCGCTTCGGCCTCGCCCTGGGCCGGCTCGCCCTGGAGAGCGGCCCGCGCGCCCATCCCCTGTCCTTCGGCATCGCCCGCCGCTTCCAGGCCGAGCGGCTCGCCCTCCTGGGCGACGCGGCGCACGTCATCCACCCCATCGCCGGCCAGGGTCTCAATCTCGGGCTGGCGGATGCCGCCGCCCTGGCCGAGGCGATCACCGACACCCTGCGCCTCGGCCTCGATCCCGGCACGGCGGACGTGCTGCGCGGCTACGAGCGCAGCCGCCGGTTCGACACCCTGGCGATGGCGGCGGCCACGGACGGCCTCAATCGCCTGTTCTCGAACGACGCCCTGCCGGTCCGCCTCGCCCGGGACCTCGGCCTCGGCCTCGTGGACCGGCTGCCGGCCCTGAAGCGCCTGTTCATCGGCGAGGCGGCCGGAACCGGCGGCTCCCGCCCCCGCCTGCTGCGCGGCGAGGCCCTGTAGGACCGTCTGCCGGTGATCCGCTCGGTCTGTCGCGAGCGCGGGGTCCCTCTCCTGGACGGAGAGGGAGCCCGTTGCGACCACACCGACCGATGCGATCGTAGCAGCGTCGCAACGACGAAGGCCCTCCCGTTTCCGGAAGGGCCTCGCGGGAATCCTGAACGACGGGCGGGCGTTACTTGGCCTTGGTCGCCTCGTGGCGCTCGATGCCCTCGGCGATGAGGCGGTGGGCCTCGGCCTTGTCGCCCCAGCGCTTGATCTTCACCCACTTGCCGGGCTCGAGATCCTTGTAATGCTCGAAGAAGTGCTGGATCTGCTGGATCGTGATCTCGGGCAGGTCGGTGTAGTTCTCGATCC
>JAKONB010000125.1 GCA_022702195.1 Beijerinckiaceae bacterium
GGGCGCCGGTCGAGCAAGCCGTGACCACGGCGTGGTTCGGGCCTTTGAGCCCGTGCGCGATGGAGATCTGGCCGGAGGCGAGGTTGATGATGCGTCCGGGAATGAAGAAGGGCGAGATCCGGCGCGGACCCTTGTCGTGCAGGGTCACCGAGGCGTCGTAGATGCCGCCGATGCCGCCGATGCCCGAGCCGATCATGACGCCGGTAGCGCATTGATCCGCGTAGCTGGTCGGGTGCCAATCGGCATCGTTGAGGGCCTGGCCGGCGGCGGCCATGGCGTAGACGATGAACGGATCGACCTTGCGCTGCTCCTTGGCCTCCATCCAGGCATCCGGATCGAAGGTGCCGTCCGTGCCGTCGCCGAACGGAACGGAACAGGCGATGCGGCAGGCGAGATCGTCCACGGGGAAAGCCGTGACCACCTTCGCCGCCGAGTCGCCCGCGATCAACCGGCTCCAGGTGGCCTCGACCCCGCTGGCCAGCGGAGTCACCATGCCTAAGCCCGTCACCACAACCCGACGCATCGCGCTATCCCGAACCGGTCCCGTTATGAAGCGAATGGCGCGCGGGGTCGATGGCGACCCCGCTTTCCGCGCCTGTCGATTGGTTAAGCGGAGTTCTTCTCGAGAAACTTCACCGCGTCGCCGACCGTCTGGATCGTCTCGGCCGCGTCGTCGGGGATCTCGACGTTGAATTCCTCCTCGAACGCCATCACGAGCTCGACGGTGTCGAGGCTGTCGGCGCCGAGATCATCGATGAAGTTCGCGCCTTCGACCACCTTCTCGGGCTCAACGCCGAGGTGCTCGACAACGATCTTCTTCACGCGCTCAGCGATATCGCTCATCGTTCTTGGTCCTTAGCTCTTCGATCGTGATGGTGAAGGCGCCGTGGCCGCTTTCCCGTGACCGGGTTCTGGTAAGATCGGGCGGCCGGTGTGTTCGAGTATGCGCGTTTCGAGCGAGTCACTTGCCGGTTTCCGAGCAAGTCACCCGTCGTTTGGAAATCTCCGCAACACGCTGAATCGTCAACCCCCCTCGAACGGCAGGCGGGTGTTAACACAGGGTTCCGACGCTGGCGAGGCCCGGTTCACAAGCCATTCATCACCGTGGCTTTTTCCAGCCGGCCGCTTGTGCGCCGCAGCGACGACGGCCGCAAAAGCCCCTCCGGATCAGTACATGGCCATGCCGCCATTCACGTGCAGGGTCTGCCCGGTGACGTAGCCGGCCTCGTCCGAGGCGAGGTAGAGGGCGGCGGCGGCGATCTCCTCGCCGGTCCCGAGGCGGTTCATCGGCACGCGGGTGAGGATCCCCTCGCGCTGCTTGTCGTTGAGTGCGTCGGTCATCGGCGAGGTGATGAAGCCCGGAGCGATGCAATTGACCGTGAGGTTGCGGGTGGCGACCTCGGCCGCCATGGCCTTGGTCATGCCCACGAGGCCGGCCTTGGCGGCGGCGTAGTTCACCTGGCCGGGATTGCCGGTGGCCCCCACCACCGAGCCGATGTTGATGATGCGGCCGTATCGCCGCTTCATCATGCCCTTCACCGCCGCGCGCGACAGCCGGAAGGCGGCCGACAGGTTCACGGCGATCACCGCGTCCCACTCGTCATCCTTCATGCGCAGCAGCAGGTTGTCGCGGGTGATGCCCGCATTGTTCACCAGAACGTCGAGTCCGCCCATGGCGGCTTCCGCCGCCGGCACCAAGGCCTCCACCGCCGCCTTGTCGGCGAGATCGCAGGGCACGACGTGGACCCGCTCCCCGAGCGCCGCGGCCAGGGCCTCGAGGGCCGGCGGCCTGGTGCCGGAGATCGTCACCACGGCGCCCTGCGCGTGCAGGACCCGGGCGATGGCGCCGCCGAGGCCACCCGTGGCGCCGGTGACGAGGGCCTTGCGGCCGGTAAGGTCGAACATGGATCGTCCTGTCGGTTGGGGCGGCGGCCGCGGGGCCGCCGGCGTCTTGGGATCAGCCCAGAGGGGGAAACGCGGCGATGTCCTCGGGTGTGCCGACGGTATTCGCCGCCGCGCCGGGGGCGATCCGCTTGACGAGGCCGGTGAGCACCTTGCCGGTGCCGATCTCGTGGAAAGCGTCGATGCCGGCCGCCGCCATGGCGGTGACCGATTCGCGCCAGCGCACGGTTCCGGTGACCTGGGCGACGAGGGCATCGCGGATCGCGTTCCGGTCGGTGACGGGGGCGGCCAGCACGTTGGCGTAGACCGGCACCACGGGCGTGTGCATGGCCACCTCCGCGAGGGCCGCCGCCATGGCGTCCGCCGCGGGGGCCATCAGCGAGCAGTGGAACGGGGCCGAGACGTTGAGCATGACCGCGCGCTTGACGCCGCGCGCCTGCGCGATCGCCACGGCGCGCTCCACCGCCACCTTGTCGCCCGAGAGCACCACCTGGCCGGCGCCGTTGTCGTTGGCGACCTCGCAGACGTCGCCTTGGGCGGCCTCCCGCGCGATGCTCAGGGCCGTCTCGGCATCGGGGCCGATCAAAGCCGCCATGGCACCCTGCCCCGGGGCGACCGCCGCCTGCATGGCCTCGCCGCGGATGCGCAGGAGGCGGGCGGTATCGGCGATGGAGAAGGTGCCGGCGGCGGCCAGGGCCGTATACTCGCCGAGCGAATGGCCGGCGACGCAATCCACGTCGCGCTTGAGGTCGAGGCCGCGCTCGGCCTCGAGCACCCGCAGGGTGGCGAGGCTCGCGGCCATCAGCGCCGGCTGGGCATTGGCGGTGAGGGTCAGGTCCTCCACCGGTCCCTGGAACATCAGCCGGGACAGGGGCTGGCCGAGGGCCTCGTCCACCTCCTCGAACACCGCCCGCGCCTGGGGGAAATGTTCCGCCAGGGCGCGACCCATGCCGATGGCCTGGCTGCCCTGGCCGGGAAAGATGAATGCGCGCGCCATGTTACGGTATCCCCGCCGTCGTGCCGTGTCGGCTCCCCGAGAGGGCGGCGCAGTCGCACCGCGCGCCGGATGTGTCAACACGGCACCGCACGCGGTCAGGCGCGTTCAGCCCTCGTTGAAGAAGTCGACCATCCCGGTATCGAGGCTGTAGGCGGCGCCGACGATGCGCAGCTTACCGGCTTTCAGCGGATCGAGCAGGGCCGGTTCGGCCGCGCCGCGCAGGCGGGACACCACCCGGTCGACATTGGCCCGCACGCAATTCTCGACGAAGTCGCCCGGCTTGTCGCGCTGCGACAGCACCGCCGGGACGATCGGCTCGATCATCTGGCCGATGGCGCCGGGATACACGGTGTTGTTCTTTACCACGTCCACCGCCGCCTCGACGGCGCCGCAACGGCTGTGCCCCATCACCAGAACCAGCGGTACGCCGAGCTGCGCCACCCCGTACTGGATCGAGCCCAGGGCGGCCGTGTCGACGCAATTGCCGGCATTGCGCACGATGAACAGCTCGCCGAGGCCGCGGCCGAACAGGATCTCGGGGGAGACGCGCGAATCGGAACAGCTCACCAGCACCACGAAGGGCGTCTGCCCGAGGGCGATCTCGATGCGTCGCTCACGGCTCTTGGCCGCCTGGACCGGGCTGTCGATCTGGTAGAGCCGGTTGCCCTCCTTGAGGGTTTCCAGGGCCTGGTCTGCCGTGAGCGTGGTCTTCTTCGACGAGGGGCTGGCCGCGTGGACCAGATCCGGGAGGGCGGCGGCTGCCAGGCAGGCGGCGCCGAGCTGGCAGCCGCATCTGAGCAGATTGCGTCGGTTGAGCGTTCCGATCATGAGCCCGTCTCCCCGTCGTCGCCGGGCTCCTCGCCCGTGGATCGAACTATAGGACCGGCCGGGAGGCCCGTCCCTGGGGCGATTGGCGCGACTGTTCCTGGGGATGACGGAAGCCGCTCGTTCGTGACGGGCGCTCGTTGCCCCGACGGGACGATGCCTTGTTGCTTCGCGTCAAGGGGTGTAAGAGGCGGTTTCAATCCCATCACACCCTGTTCGAGGAAGGAGCCGTCCGTCATGGCTCGCGTCACCGTTGAAGACTGCATCGACAAGGTCGAGAACCGCTTCGAGCTCGTGCTGCTGGCCAGCCATCGCGCCCGCCTGCTCGCCGCCGGCGCGCCGCTGACCATCGATCGCGATCGCGACAAGAACCCGGTCTGCGCCCTGCGCGAGATCGGCGACGAGACGATCACGGCGGACGACCTCAAGGAACAGCTCATCCACTCGATGCAGAAATACGTCGAGGTCGACGAGCCCGAGGCCGAGACCGTGCCGCTGCTGTCGAGCTCGCCGGCCGCCGCCGCTGTGGCGCCGCAATCCACCAGCGACGACGGCGTCCAGTTCGACCGCATGAGCGAGGAAGACCTCCTGCGTGGCCTCGAGAACCTGGCGCCCCCCACCGAGACGGACGAAGAGGCCGAGTAAGCCGGCTCTCCCTTCGTACTGGACGAGAACCCGGCCGCCGCGCCGGGTTTTTTGTGGCCGGTGTCCGGCCGAAAAACGCGCCTCGCGCCGCCTTTGGGCTGGCATGTGCGAGTGCGATGCGGGAAC
>JAKONB010000487.1 GCA_022702195.1 Beijerinckiaceae bacterium
GATCTTGACCACGCCGCTCGCCACCACCGAGAACAGGTTCTTGGCCATGTCGTCGAGGGTCGCGCGGTTGCCCGCATGGGCGAAGAGCGAGGGCCGCGTGGCGTAGAGCGAGCCCTTCTGGCCGAGCAGCGCGATGCTGAAATCGTCCACCGGACCGGAGGCGGAGCCGAAGCTGACGAAGAGGCCGAGCGGGCTGATGCAGTCGAGGGATGCCGGGAACGTGTCCCGGCCCACCCCGTCATAGACCACCGGCACGCCCTTGCCGCCGGTGATCTCCTTCACCCGGGCGGCGAAATCCTCGTCGCGGTAGAGGATGACGTGATCGCAGCCATGGGCGCGAGCCAGCTCGGCCTTCTCGGCGGATCCGACGGTGCCGATCACGGTGGCGCCGAGATGCTTGGCCCATTGGCAGGCGATGAGGCCGACGCCGCCGGCCGCGGCGTGGAACAGGATCGTGTCGCCCGCCTTCACCTTGTAGGTCCGATGCAGCAGGTATTCGGCGGTGAGACCCTTGAGCATCATCGCGGCGGCGGTGGTGTCCGCCACGCCGTCGGCGAGATGCACGGCGGCGCTCGCAGGGATCACCGCCTCCTCGGCGTAGGTGCCACTGGCCGAGCCATAGGCGACGCGCTCGCCCACCTGGAAATCGGTGACGCCCTCGCCCACCGCGGCGACCGTGCCGGCGCCCTCGTTGCCCGGCGTGAAGGGCAGCTGCGGCACCTTGTAGGCGCCCGAGCGGAAGTAGATGTCGATGAAGTTGACGCCGATCGCCGTCTGACGGACGCGGATCTGGCCCGGCCCCGGCTCGGGGACGACGACGTCCTCGTAGCGCATCACCTCGGGGCCGCCATACTCGTGAACTCGGATCGCCTTGGGCATCGTCGCTCTCCTCGCGCTGTCGTCTCAGGGTCGGACATAGACGGACGGCGGGCGCGCGCAATGGGGAAGCACCGCTCGGGCGGGGAGCGCGTCCGCCGTCGCCGTGCGCTGTCACACACGATCCGGCCGGGCCGATTCGACCCTATAGATCCAATTGCACCGCCTCGATCTTTGTCGCTAATAAAGACGAGTCCGGACGGTGGTCCAGAACAAGGCGTGGTTAGACCCGTCTCGAGCGCTCTTGGCCGAAGGGGGCACCGGTTCGGCGTCAAAAGCGCGTCAAGACAAGGTGCTGGAGGCGTGACCCGATCCCGCGTGATCGGGCGTGGCTCCAGGCACAACCCTGAAGGTGGGCCGGGGCGATGGACGAGATCGTGTGGATACGGCCCGCCGGGTACGATGCCTCCGTGCAGGCCGGCACGATCCTTCAGCCGGACGCGGACCTGCCGACCTTCCAGGTGCTCGACCGCCGGCTCGTGGTGATGATGTATCATGCCGGGACCGCCTGGGACATCAGGCCGTTCACGCAGCTCACCCTGCGGATCGTCGAGCCGGAATGGGCCGGTGCAGAGCCGTGGGAAGCGGATCAGACGATCCCGGTGAGGTAATAGACACCGATCACCAGGAACACGGCGCTCGTCTTCAGCACGGTGATCGCGAAGATGTCCGCATAGGCCTGCCGGTGCGTGAGCCCCGTCACCGACAGGAGGGTGATGACCGCCCCGTTATGCGGCAGGGTATCCATGCCGCCGCTGGCCATGGCGGCGACCCGGTGCAGCACCTCCATCGGGATGTTGGCGGCCTGCGCCGCCGCGATGAAGGTCGCGGACATGGCCGCCAGCGCGATGCTCAGCCCCCCCGAGGCCGAGCCGGTGATGCCCGCCAAAGCCGTGACGGTGACCGCCTCGTTGACCAGCGGGTTCGGGATCGCCGCGAGCGCGTCGCGGATCACCAGGAAGCCGGGCAAGGCGGCGATGACCGCCCCGAAGCCGTATTCGGAGGCGGTGTTCATGGCCGCGAGCAGCGAGCCCGCCACCGCGGCCCGGCTGCCCTCGGCGAAGCCCCGGGAGACCGGTTTCCAGGCGAAGACGAACACGGTCAGGATGCCGGCGAGCAGGGCGAGTTCCACCGCCCAGATCGCGGTGACGGCCGGGATCGCGGTGACGATCGGCTTGTCGAGGCCGGCGAGCGCCGTCTCGGCCCTGGCCCCGTAGAGGCGGGGGATCAGGCCCGTGAAGGCGAGGTTGGCCAGTCCCACCACCAGGAGCGGCAGGAGGGCGATGGCCGGATGGATCCGGGCGGATTCGTCCATCACCACCGGCTCGTTGGCGTGGCCGGTGCCGTAGCCCTCGCCGACGCGCTTGGCCGCGGCGATGCGGCGGTCGAGATAGGCCACGCCGACGGCGAGGATGAAGAGGGCGCCGATCACCCCCAGCCAGGGGGCGGCCCAGGTGTTGGTGCCGAAGAAGGTGGTGGGGATGATGTTCTGGATCTGCGGCGTGCCGGGCAGCGCGTCCATCGTGTAGGAGAAGGCCCCCAGCGCGATGGTGCCGGGGATCAGGCGCTTGGGGATGGCGCTGAGCCGGAATGCTTCGGCCGCGAAGGGGTAGACCGCGAACACCACCACGAAGAGCGAGACGCCCCCATAGGTGAGCAGGTTGCAGACCAGGACGATGGACAGGACCGCGCGGCGCGCGCCCACGAGGTCGATCACCGCCGTGACGATGGACCGGGAGAAGCCCGACAATTCGATGACCTTGCCGAACACGGCGCCCAGGAGGAAGACCGGGAAGTACAGCTTCACGAAGCCGACCATCTTCTCCATGAAGAGGCCGCTGAACACCGGAAGCACCGCCGCCGGCTCGGTGAGCAGCACCGCCAGCAGGGCCGCGACGGGGGCGAACAGGATGACGCTGAAGCCCCGATAGGCCACGAACATCAGGAAACCGAGCGCCAGCAGCGCGATCGTCAGATTCACGGGCGGGGTTTCCTTCCAGGGCGGACCGATTCGGGCCTCCCGCCAAGGTTATAAGGTGCGTCTTGGCCGCGCCAGCACGGGCTTGACCGATCCGGCCGCGATCCTCTGTTAGGCGAGGAGGGCGGCGCGAAGGCTCCATCGGCCCGCTTCAGGAGAGACGGACCCGTGGTGACATCCCCTCCCCGTTTGGAATCCGCCCGCTTCGCGGTGGCCGTCGTCGGGGCCGGGGCGGCCGGCCTCGGCCTGGCGCTGAGTCTCGCCGAGGCGGGGATCGCCACCGCCCTGGTCGGGCGTCACGCGCCGGTGGCCGATGGGCGCACGGTGGCTCTGCTCGACGGCTCGGTGCGCTTCCTCAAGGCTTTGGGCGCCTGGGACGCCATCGCGCCCCACGCGGCGCCGCTCGCCGAGCTGCACATCGTCGACGATACCGGCAGCCTGTTCCGACCGCCCCCGGCGCGGTTCGTCGCCACCGAGATCGGGCTCGACGCCTTCGGCTGGAACGTCGAGAGCGCGCGCCTCGTGGAGTCCCTGCGCGGCCGGACCCGCACCGCGCCGAACCTGACCCTGTTCGAGAGCGACGCCGAGACGGTGCGGCCCGGCGAGGCCGCCTCCGACCTCGTCCTCGCCGATGGACGCCGCCTCGCCGCCCGCCTGGTGGCCGGGGCGGATGGCGCCCGCTCCCGCTTGCGGCAGGCGGCGGGGATCCGGACCCGCGACTGGTCGTATCCCCAGGCGGCGATCACCACGATCCTGGCGCATGAGCGTCCCCACCGGGACGTGTCCACCGAGTTCCACACCCGCCAGGGTCCCTTCACGCTGGTGCCGCTGCCGGGCGGCCACCGGTCCAGCCTGGTCTGGGTCATGGCGGAGGCGCAGGCCGCGCGTCTGGCCGCCCTGGACGATGCGGCCCTCGCGCGGTCCGTCGAGGACCGGGCGCGGGCGATGCTCGGCGCCATGCGGATCGACGGCCCCCGCGGCTGCGTGCCGATGCGGGGCATGTCCCTGCCGAGCCCGGTGGCGCCGCGCCTCGCCCTCATCGGCGAGGCCGCCCACGTCTTCCCGCCCATCGGGGCGCAGGGGCTCAATCTCGGCCTGCGCGATGCCGCCGCCCTGCGCGACGCAGTGGTGGCCGCCGCCGCCGACGGGCGCGATCCTGGATCGCACGCGGCGCTCGCCGGGTTCGCGCGCGGCCGGACGCGCGACGCCCGCCTGCGCACCGGGGCGGTGGATGCCCTCAACCGCAGTCTGCTGGCCGATCTCCTGCCGGTGGACGCCCTGCGGGGCCTGGGCCTCGTCGCCATGACGCATATCGGCCCCCTGCGGCGCCTCGTGATGCGCGAGGGCGTGCTGCCGCGCTGGGGCGCCCCGAGCCTGATGCGCTAGGAGTCGATGCCGGAAACCGGATCCGGCACGATGCTCTGAGTTCTTGATTCTGCATCGTCCCGAAAGCCGGAGACCACCTCTCGGGACGATGCTCTAGACGGCGCTTCCGTACAGGTCGTAGGCGTCTGCCCGCTCGATCTTCACGGTGACGATGTCGCCGACGAGCAAAGGACGCCGGGACGTGACGTGGACGTTGCCGTCGATCTCCGGCGCGTCGTATTTCGAGCGGCCCTTGGCGACGCCGCCCTCCGCCGCGTCGATGATGACGGGAAGCCGCTTGCCCACCCGCGCTTTCTGCAAGCGAACGGAGACGGCCTGCTGCGCCTCCATGAACCGGCGCTTGCGCTCGGCCTGCACCTCCGGCGGCACCGCGTCGCCGAGGTCGTTGGCAGTCGCCCCCTTCACCGGCTCGTAGGTGAAGCAGCCGACGCGCTCGAGCCGGGCCTCCTTGATCCAG
>JAKONB010000489.1 GCA_022702195.1 Beijerinckiaceae bacterium
AGGCTCAGCGGCTGGCCCAGCAGCCACGGCATGATCGAGCGATGCTTCTCGATGGCGGAGATGACCAGGATCCGGCCATCCGGCAGCCGGTAGGTTGCCGTGGCGAGGCGGCCGATGGGGCCGGTCCGCTCCCCGTCGGCGACGTCTCCGAGGTCGGCACTCCGGCGCAGCATGGCGGCGTCGGTGAAGGCACGCAGCTTTCCCTCCGGTTCACCGGTCATCCGACGCAGGCGTCGCTCCAGGCGCGGCTCGCGGATCAGGCCGGAACCGTCCGGCACCGTGCCGGTGATCTCGGCTCTCAGAGCCTCGCCGCTGACCGCCTTCAGAATGGCCGGTCTCAGGGCCGGGTCCGCCTCGCGTAGCAGGATCACGATGTTCGCAGCTTGGTCGACGCGCGGGAAGCGCGTGGCATAGGGCGATCGCTCCTGCCGCCGCTGCCAGGTGTCGAGGGAGACCGTGGCGAGGACCAGCAGGGACAGCGCTCCAAGAAGAAGCAGCATGATCCGTCCGAGCAGGCCGATTCGGGCCATCACGGCGCCCTACGCACTGACGCGGCCAGGATGTAGCCGGCATTGCGCACCGTCTTGAGCAGCGACGCCACGGAGCTACCCGATGCGTCGAGCTTGTGCCGCAGCCGGCTCACCTGCACGTCGATGGTCCGGTCGAAGGCATCCGCCGTGCGGCCCCGCGTCCAGTCGAGAAGCTGATCACGCGAGAGCACCCGCTGCGGCCGCGTGACGAAGCAGTGCAGGAGATCGTACTCTGCGCTGGTGAGCGGGATGTCGGCGGCGGGCTCCCCCGTCGTCACCCGACGCGCCGAGAGATCGACGACGAGGTCCGCCACGGTGAGCGTCTCCGGCTCCGCGTCCACCGTCCCGGTGGCGCTTGCTTGGCCGCGGCGAAGAACGGCGCGGATGCGGGCGAGCAGCACGCGCGGGTTGAATGGCTTCGAAACATAGTCGTCCGCGCCCATCTCGAGGCCCAAGACCCGGTCGATATCCTCGTCCTTGGCGGTGAGCATGACGATGGGCGGCCCGCCCGACTCGCGCAGACGTCGACAGATGGAGAGCCCATCCTCGCCCGGCAGCATCCAGTCGAGCACGATGAGATCCGGGGACGGACCTGCTCTCAGGTGCCGGGTCAGGCTCGTGCCTCCGTCGAGGCCGACCGCGTGAAACCCTTCGCTCTCCAGATAGGCAGCGAGCTGGGTGCGGATGTCGCCGTCATCTTCCACGATGACAATGGTCGGGCCGTCGGTCATGGTCCGAACATACGAGGACCGGTCGGCCCGACAACGGGAAAGCGGCCGTCGTCACAAAACGTTACATGGGCATCACGCCCGCCCCGTCGGGGGCGGTGCCACGGCCGGAACCAGCTGCAGTCCGGCAGCTCCTCCGCGCGCAGCCTATCGAGGGCCGAGCAGCGGCAGCCAAGCCGCCGGCGCCAGGAGCGTGACGAGCAGCATCGGCGGGGTGATGACCAGGCCGACACTCATGTACCGGTCAAAGGTGATCGTCTGGCCCTTGCTCGCGAGCACATGCAGCCAGAGCAGGGTGGAGAGGTTGCCGATGGGGGTGAATTTCGGCCCGAGGTCGCAACCGGTCACGTTGGCGTAGATCATCCGCTCGCGGGTCAGCGGCGGAAGATCCGGCGCATGCTGAATCGAGAGCGCCCCGATCAGCACGCTGGGCATGGTGTTCATCACTGAGGAGAGGAGGGCGGCGGCACAGCCCGTGCCGATGGTGGCGACCCGGGGACCATGCTGGGCCACCCAGACCAGACCCCTCGCCAGCTCGTCGGTCAGGGCGGCATTCCTGCGCCCGTAGATCACCAGGTACATGCCGAGGCTGAACAGAACGATCGGCCAGGGCGCCCCGGTCAGCACCTTGCGGACCGGGATGACCTCACCCCGGTTGGCGAGCAGCAGGAGCAAAGCCGCCCCGGCGCAGGCGCACGCCCTTGGGGCTCACCACCCGCGGGCGATTGATGAGGATCGGATGCGCCGCGATGGCATCGCGGCGCATCCGTCACATTCGGATCGCCGCGGTTCAGTTCGGCGTAGGGCGTACCCGTCTTGCGCAGGATCTTCCGCACCGAAAGGGCGGCACGGGTGAGGAGCTGCACCAGCAGCTCCCGGGTGGGGGAGTTTTGACGTATTCGATCACATGCGGCTCAAGGCCGGCATTGCGGATGATCGCCACCGTGGTGCGGGACGTGCCGCAAGCTGGGTTGTGATAGATCTCGACATCGAACGGCTCAGGCACGGACGGTCTCTCCAAGGGGCAGAGGCAGGCGGTCAGCGCCTCGACCGCCGGGCCACACACCTTCGGGCGGCTCTGGCAGAAATCGCGCATCAGGAACGCGATCATGCCGGATAGGCTGCGCTGTGGATGATCGAACGGCCCTCCCGTTGCGAAGCCGCCAGGCCCGCGTGGCTCAGCTCATTGAGATCATGGAACACGCTCGCGGCGGGCACGCCCACCGCGTCGGCCAAGATGCCCGAGGCCAGGCCGTTCGGGCCGGCGGTCACGAGCGCTCACACCAACCGCAGTCGGTGTTCCTGCGCAAGTGCCGCGAAGGCGGCGAGGGCTTGCGGTTCGTCTATTGTGACTGCAATCCTCGAACGACCGTTTGTCGGCGCCGCGTCGACCCCGTGCGTGGGGCAGCCGTTCGGTCGCCTCGGAGGGACGTCCGCCGCCTTTTTCCGCAATCTTGATCCGGCACCCTCCACGCTGGCGTAACCCGGCTGGATGACGTCATGATGCTCGGCACTCTCCCGGCGGGCCGCATCCCGTGACGCTTCAGCAGCCTAAGGAACACATCATGAAGGTGGTCGCGGATCTCTGCATCGTCCCCATGGGAGTCGGTCCCTCGGTCTCCCCCTATGTGCGGGCGATCAAGGCGGTCATCGATGCGAGCCCGCTCCATGCGGAGATGCATGCGAACGGCACCAACATCGAGGGGGAGCTGTCGGAGATCTGCGCGCTGGCCGAACGCTGCGAGGCGCGGTTGAGCGAACTCGGCGTCGAGCGCGTGTTCTTCACCATGACGTTCTCGTCGCGGCGGGACAAGGAGCAGTCGATGGCCGACAAGCTCCGTGCCGTGACCAACGGAGTACCTTAACAGAACGGCGGCCGCGCCGTCCTGCTTCGTGCGGGAAACGGCGGCGGCTCAGAGCTTTGCGAGACCCTTCCGGAAAGGTCGTGGTGATCCGGACGCCGCGCCGGGGCAGCCGGGCGCTCCGACGCGCACGTTCCCATCCCGCGAGGATTCGGCTAGTTTCGCCCATGCGTCATCCCCTGGGCCGCCGGCCTAAGATGATCGGGCGACGCCGATCCCGACCGCTTCTTCCCTCCTCCTGACGAGTTTTCCTCCCGCCCATGACGGCATGCACGTGACCCCGATCGACGACACCACGCCCGGCGCGCCGGAGCGGGGCGCCCGCCTCGTGCTCGCCTCCGCTTCCCCCCGGCGGCTCGCCCTACTGCAACAGGTGGGCATCGAGCCCGATGCCCTGCTGCCCGCCGATATCGACGAGACGCCCCAGAAGTCGGAGACGCCGCGAGAGCTCGCGCGCCGGCTGGCCCGGGGCAAGCTCGCCGTCGCGGGCGAGGCGGCCCGGCGCCGGGACGACATGCGGGAGGCCTTCCTGATCTCGGCCGATACAGTGGTGGCCGTCGGCCGCCGGGTCCTACCCAAGGCTGAGCTGCCCGACGAGGCTGCCGATTGCCTGCGCCTGCTCTCCGGACGTCAGCATCGCGTCTACACCGCCGTGTGTATCCTCTCCCCACAGGGCGCGCGGCGGGAGCGGGTGGTCGAGACCCGCGTGCGCTTCAAACGGCTGTCCTCGCGGGATATCGAGCGTTACGTCGCCTCTGACGAGTGGCGCGGAAAGGCGGGCGGCTACGCGATCCAGGGCCTGGCCGGCGCTTTCGTGGTCAAGCTCGTCGGCTCGCACAGCGCGGTGATCGGCCTTCCCCTCTACGAGACCCTCAGCCTGCTTGAGGGCGAGGGCTACCCCGTCCGGCAGAGCTGGGGAGCCGTTGCGTGAGGATTCCGCGTCCGCCCAAGCCCGAACCCTGCCCAATCTGCCGCAAACCCGCGGAGCCTGCCTTGACGCCGTTCTGCTCGGCCCGCTGCGCCGATATCGACCTTGGCCGATGGCTGACCGACCGCTACGCGATTCCCACGGAGGTCGATGAGGACGAGGACGGAGAGGCGCCGTCCCCGGCTTCCCCAGCCCGGAACGCCTGACGCGACCATCCGCAAAATCTCCGTCGATGGAGGCTGGACAGGTCGTTTTTCCCTCATTATACCCCCGCTTCACCGGAGGCGCTCACGCGAACCGGTTGCTGCCCAGGTAGCTCAGTTGGTAGAGCATGCGACTGAAAATCGCAGTGTCGGCGGTTCGACTCCGTCCCTGGGCACCATTTCCTTTTGAGATGGTTTCTAGTATTTGAGATCTCGTGCATCCGGCAAATTCCGTTGGATGCGATAATGTCCGATGCGCTCGATAGGTGTTGTCGACGGTCACCGGGCAGGGCGCACTTGCGCGTTCATCTGTTGAACGGGTCCAGACGCCCCGGTCCACTTTTCTGAATCAGTTTCCGAGCGGCTTCATCCTGATGGAGCAGTCATGTTCGCTGACGATAGAGGCGAGATCCATGGTCTGCGTCGCGGCGGCGGGTGCTGCTGGCCAAGGTGGTGCGGTTCGATGCCGATTGAAACGATCATCGACGTGGCAAGAGCGGCGGGCGGCGCTGAGGCGTCCTGAACGGTTTCATGAGGACCCCGCCGTGATCGGAGCTAGCCTGTGAGCCACTTTCCCGACGGTGTGAGCCCCTATTGTCCTGGCATCCGCCGTATCCGACTGATGTTCTCGCTCGAGAGATCTGCGTAAAGGCTACGCCCCGATTTGGTGGGCGATTGAGCCCGACTCGCATCAACGCGCGCCCGGACCGCATTACTTTTCAAACTGCTCAGGAAGCGGGCTTTCCGGTTGGCAAAGTCGTCACCGACTGTCTTCCGATAGGACGGCGTGTCTCCGCATCCCTCGCACACCGAAACCAGCCACGATTGCCACAAGCCGTTGGTCTTTTCCTCGACTGACGCAACACGTTCACGTTGCGCCGAGGCCAACTGGAGGGTGTCCAAGTCTTTCGCGTGCTTCGGCGCAGGGGCGGAGCGAAGCTCATTCAAACGTATGTCGTCGACGCTTGCCTGGGGTTTTGCAGGAACCGCTAATTGCGCGAGTGCGGGCATACTGAAGCCGACCAAAGCGTATAGGGAGATCAGGAGGCGCATGGAGGATTCCTTTCCATGACTGGCTATGCAAAAGATAGTCTGGCTTACCTGCGGCAATCACAGCAATATAACAAACGCCGAAGATTGTTTAAGGGTTCCTCTACGTCGTATCGAACTGGAATTTGTCGTCGGATATCGTCGGGGGGATGTCATTGAGCGACGAGCAACCGCACCCTTTGTCAATTCAATCAACTAGGCAATCCGCCTGGGTTTGTTCTCGCAGGCTCAAATTCCGAACGTCCCCCTTACTGCCACCGCCGCCTCTCCTCCACTTCCGCGCGACCTACGATCATGCCGAGCGTCGGTGAGTGCGGATATCCGGTGGGGCGTGATCGCTTAGGCGGCGCCCTGGAACTGCCGCGCACCGGTGAGGTTTCACCGCATGACGCCCACGGACTCGGCGAGGCTTTCCATGAGCGAGACGAAGAAGCCGTCGCGTCGCATCCTGCTGCGATCCGGTGGTGGCCTGATCACCGGTACGATGCTTGGGATGAACAGCTCGGTGGGCGCTGAGACGGAAAACGCAGCCCAAGCCGATCCCTCGACGGGCCGCCGGCCGACCACCCTGGATACAGATTATTTCAAGGGCATGTACGCCACCGATCCGGATCCGTGGCGCTTTGCATCCAGTGCCTACGAGCGGGACAAGTATGCGGCCACCCTCGCGGCCTTACCGCGAGCCCACTATGGATCGGCGCTGGAGGTGGGATGCTCGATCGGCGTCTTCACGCATCAGCTCTGCCCCCGCTGCGACGCCCTCCTGGGGCTGGACGTCGTACCGTCGGTGTTGGAGCAGGCCCGTGCCCGGTGCGCCGATTGCCCGAATGTCAGCTTCCGGCTGAACGCTGTTCCGGGGGATTGGCCGGAGGGTCGGTTCGATCTGATCCTGATTTCGGAGGTCGCCTACTATCTCGACCGTCCCGATCTCGCGCGCCTCGTCTCGCGGGTCGGGGGTGCCCTGTTGCCGGAGGCGGACATCGTGCTGGTGCATTGGCTCGGCGTCACCCACTATCCCTTGTCCGGGGACGATGCCGCCGAGGGCTTCATCGCCGGGGCAGGCGGCTTCGCCCGCGTTCTGAAACAGGAACGGACCGATCAATATCGGCTCGATATCTTGAGAGCGACGAAGTCCTGAGTGGGATCGCGGGCGGGCACCAGACCCGAAGTTCCTCGCCGCCAGACTCGCGTTCGAGGGGCGGGCGAACGGTGTCGAAGGCGATCGGAGGGGAGGACGGATCCGCTTCAGACCGGTGGTGATCTTCGAGCCTCTCTCCGCGCCCGCCTCTGCGCGATGCCATACAATAGGAAGCCGACCAGCATCAGCAGAAAGCCGCCGATCGACTGCAACGGCCGGACGCCCACGAGGTGGATCATCATCAGCAGCGTGACGGACAGGAAAATCATCGGGGTGATCGGGTAGCCCCAGGTTCGGTAAGGCCGCGGCAAGTCGGGCCGCGTGATCCGCAGCTTGACGAGGCCGAGCACGGTCAGGAACGAGCAGAAGGTCAGGCTGAACTGGATGAAGTCGAGGACCGCCTCGAAGCTCTGCGTCAGCAGCAGCAGGCTGGCGATGAGGCATTGGAGAAGGATCGCCGCCGTCGGTACGCCGCGGCGTGAGTGGCGGGCGAACAGCCCGAGCATCGGCGTGTCCTCTCCCATCGCCACCGTCACACGCGGTCCGATCCACATCATCGCGCCAATCGTCGGGATCAGACCGATGCAGATCAAGGCACCGACCAAGCGGCTGCCCGACTCGCCGAAGATGTGGCGGCCGGCGATCAGCGCGACGTCGACCTGGCCGGACAGGGCGGTGATGGGCGTGGTGTAGAGGAACACCGCGTTCAAGGCGATGTAGAGCACGATCACGACGCCCGTCCCGACGAAGAGCGCGCGTGGCAAGCTGCGTTGCGGATCGGTGAGTTCGCCGACGATATAGGTTGCCGCGTTCCAGCCGGTATAGGCGTACATCACGAACACCAGACTGACGGCGAAGCTGGAGCTGAGGAGTTGCGTGATGTCGAAGCCGTGTGGAGCGAAGCTGATCGGCTGTCCCTCTCCAGAGATGAAACCCACACCAACGAACGCCACGATGAGCGCCAGCTTGAGCAGCGTTGAAGTAACCTGAAGAACGCTGCTGTGACGCGCCCCTCGTAGATGGACGGCCGTGACGATCCCGATCACCGCGAGGCCGAGCAGGACAGGCGGCATGCCGGGCAGGATGCCCTTGCCGTATTGCCCAAACGCCATGCCGGCGAGCGCCACCGGTGCGGAGAAGCCGACGGTGGCCGAGAGCCAACCCGCCATGAACCCGAACGACGGGCCGTACATGCGCGTGAGGAAGTTGTATTCGCCGCTGGACCGGGGAAACATTGTTGCGAGTTCGGCGTAGCAGAACGCGCCACACAGGGCGACGACGCCGCCGACCAACCACAGCAGCAGCAGGGTAAAACCGGACGATATGTCCGTGACCTGGAACCCCAGGCTGGTGAAAACGCCGACGCCGATCATGTCGGCGACGACGATGGCCGTTGCTGTCAGGGTCGAGACGGCGGCCTGGGGTGCTCTCATGGCCTCCATATAGGTCTGAGGCTCTCGTGGCGTTCGATCCATCTTGCCGCTCCGGGCCACCTTCCGCCGGATTGTCGCCCTGGAGCACTGCGCCGCCGGGGCCTGAGCGACCTGTGCCCGCAGCGAACGGTCGTTCCTGACGATTCGGCGGAAGCGCGGCCATGTCGTCGTTGGTGCGAACGCCGCCGTGGCTCACGACCGCTCTTCGATTCGCTTGCAGCGGATTACCCTCGCCGGACGCGCCAGCAGATTCGCGGTACAGGCCGCCACGCTTTCAGGGTTCGGGTGCGTCCGGGGCTGAACCGGTCATCTGCGCCGATTCGCCCAACTTCACCGCCTCGCAACGTCGATCCGGGCGCCTTCGCCGAGCGGGACGCGGTCATGGGCGGGGCCTGCCACGAACGTGTCGGCATCTGCAGCGACATCGGCCTCCATCAGGACCCTGGTCTGAAGGAGTAGATTGGCGGCGGGGCTTTCGGGCGAGCCGGTCAAAGAGGGCTCCCCCCCTGAACGCCCAAATCGGAACCGCGCCCTTCGGTCGGCCCGGGATATCGCGATAATAGGCCGTGTTGCCGAACCCCATGTGGGTGGCGGTGAGCGACGTGATCTTCGAGCCCGAGAGGACGAGAGCGCCGCAGAAATCGGGCCGGATGGTGCCGGTCTGCGGGTGCACTCAGAACAGTTGAAGGGTCGTCCAGCCCAGCCTCGCGGCTTCGTCCGCATGCCCGTCGAGGAACGCGAGCCCCTTCTCGTGGATCTCCCGCCACTTCTCGATCGTGAAGCCGGGGCAAGGCATGACGCCGGGGCGAAGAGCGAGAAAGCCCAGCCGCCAGTTGGTGGAATCGGATGCGGTCTTGGGCGTGGGTGACATGAGGTCCGGCGGCTGGTCAGGGCCGGCCGGATAAGACCTGAGCGGGAGGGCGGCTAGGGTCGCGCGGCCACAGCCGCGCATCGCACTTCGCCGGGCGCCGACATCCGAACAGTCGCCTGACCCTGCGCGATGCGGAGCCCCCAAAGCCGTGGGCTGACACTGAAGTGACGCTGGAGATGCCGAAAATGACCCTGCGAGATCACGGGGTCGAAAATCCGGCCCCACCTTCCGTCCAGACAACGCCGAGCTCACGACGGTCGCGTGATGCGGCGGCGGCGGCTCACCCAGGGGCATCGCGTCCGAGCGGCCAAGCAAATCGTGGCGGAGGTCGCAGATCCTGACGCGGGTTGCCTGAGCATGGCTCAGAACTCGGGCGCGAAATTCGGACTTTTAATGCGCAACTCTTGGGCGATGAGCAGCATTATGCATATCCCGCCCTTTCCGTGAACGGGATTCCGATGGGAGTATGACAGATGGGAAGCGGCTATCCTCTTTTGATCCTGGCGTTAGGAACGCTTGGAGGTATTGGATTCTTGGCCATAGGTGCCCGCAAGCAGGTCGCGGACCTCAAGGGCGATCCGAAACGATCCAGCATCGTGAAGGATCATGGGGGGGCACCACGGCAGAACATGCCGGGCACGGAGCACTGAAGGTCTAGTCGCCGCCGCCAAGCGCCGCTTCATCCTGATGTCGCGTGCTGGCCTGAAGCCGCCGTGCCCCCGGAACTGGGCATGGCGGGCTCGTTCTCTTACCAACGAACGCCCCGCCGCTGATCGCCCTGAGGCGTATGTTCGAGTCGTTATCTTGAAGGGTGATGGAGCCATGTTGGGAAGGGGCATCGGGTGCCCTTTGCACCGAAGACCCAATGCCGCTTGGTAAAATTCGGGGATTGGGATCCATGCGCGGGGTGACAACCGGGCGACGCAGTTCGGTGACGATCCATTGGGCATTCGCGAAGATCGCGACCGTTTCTACCTCGACATCCCTTTCGCGCATGGGCCGAATCACGCTGCTATGCGTTCTTCCTGATCGACAGCAAGGAGATCACGATGGATGCCGATCTGGTCGCGATGAACAACAACGCCAATCGCATTGCCTCGGAACGTCTGCTCAGCCAGTTGCGGGATGAAGGTCTGTCCTACCGTCTCTGGGTGACCGGTTCGCCGTCCGGCAGCGATCTCCATCTCGAAGTGGACGGACTGACCGAGGATCTGGAGCATCGCCTCGTTCGCGTTCTACGGGGGCGCGGCATGGCCCTCGATATACGGCCCCGCGCCCGCTGAGGCGGGGTGGGCGCGTGGGGGCGGCCGCAGACCGGACCGCCTCCAGGACGTGGGGGCGATGTCACATTCCTCTCTCCGGTAGAAATTGCGTCCGGGCTTCGCAGAGGGCGTGCGCCCCGGCACGGCAAGATCGGCGCGGATGTTCCATAAGAGACAGCGGGCCATGCCCCCGCAGACCCTTGATGGTGACGACCCGATCCGAAATTCGCCGTGGAGGCTCAGATGATCGCCGCAGTCCCGTTTCGTTGGCTCTTGACCCTCACCGCGATGATCGCGCCCTTCTCGGCTGCCACTCGTCAGGTTGATCGAGACTGCGAGGAAGTCACGATCCGCCAGGCGACGGCCGATCATGTGATGTTCCGCCACTACCTGTAGGCCGGTCAGCCGGCACCGCCTGGGCCGGGGGGCGCCGGTGGTGCCTTCCTGTCCCGGGCTTCCTCCAGATCGCCCGGCCGAGCATCAGCCCGAGGCGGCGGGCGAACAGGGCGCTGGCGAACATCCACCCCAGCGCCAGCCAGACCGCCTGCAGCAGGAGGGCGGCCACGTCGCCGAGTAGGAGGGCGGCCGAGCCGAGGAGTGTGAGCGTCGCCCGTGTCCGAGCCCCGAGCGCGGTGGCCAGTCGCCGGATCCGCCCGACCTCCGCCGCGTCGCGCGCCACGCCGAGGGCCTGCACCGCACCGCGCTGGCCGAGACGGCCCTCGATCGCCGCCAGGTCTCCGCCGAGAGTCGAGAGGGTGCGCAGGGCATCGGGGCGCAGGACGTTGCGGAGGGTGGCTCGTGCCGCGGTGAGGTCGAGGGCTCGGGTCGCCGCGATGGTCTAGGCCAGGGCAGCCCGGTCGAGGGTCGCCAGGGTCAATCTGCCGAGCCGATCCAGCAGGGGGCGCGAGAGCAGGCCGGAGCGGCGCGCGGATTTGAGCAGCGCGA
>JAKONB010000492.1 GCA_022702195.1 Beijerinckiaceae bacterium
GAATAGTCCAGGCGCCGGGCGATGCCCTGCTCGAAGATGTCGAGATGCTCGGGCAGAACGATGCCGGACTGGACCATGTGGAGGTCGTGCACCCGGCCCGGATCGCAGGCGCTGAGCGCCCGGGCGAGGCAATCGGCCTGCTTCTGGTTGTCGCCCTCCAGGCAGACCCGGTCGCCGGGCTGGAGGATCGCCTCCAGGAGATCGACCGCGCGGGACGCCGGCACCACCTTGCCGTCCGCATGTGTGGCGGCCCGCGCGATGCGCGCATCGCGGGCTGTCCGCTCCCGACGCCAATCGGTCATCCGATCCGCTCCCTGTGGTGAGCCCCGGCAGTATGCGCCGAGCGGGCGTTTGATCCGACTCGATATCCGCGAGCCGCGTTTTCCACCTCTTTGGTATTCCGAATTGCGGAAATGTCAATCGTGCGTATACTGAAGAAAATAAAAACCGAATCACCGGATACGGGAAGGAACATCCAGATGGCCATCGCATACGCAAGCCCGCCCTCGAGGCCGTCGCGGCATGCGGGGGAGGGTGCCCGATGACCATCTTCGGCGTCGCGCTGCTCGCGCTCTGCACCCTGATCGGGGTGTTCCTCGGCGACCTGCTCGGGATCGCGCTGGGGGTGAAGGCCAATGTCGGCGGGGTCGGCCTCGCCATGATCCTGCTCATCGCCGCCCGCTCCTGGCTGGTGGCCAAGGGCAAGCTCGGCCACGGGGTCAAGCTCGGGGTGGAGTTCTGGTCCACCATGTACATCCCCATCGTGGTCGCCATGGCGGCCCAGCAGAACGTGGTGGCGGCGGTGAGCGGCGGGCCGATCGTGCTCATCGCCGCCACCGTCTCGCTGCTCCTGTGCTTCGCCTGCGTCGCCTTTCTCGGCCGGTTCGGCCGGCGCGACGAGCCGAGCGAGCAGGTCCGCCACGGCGGCGCGGTGATCGCCGGCGACCTCGACGACGCGCCGGCCCCCCGGAATCCGGCTCCCCGCGCGGCGCAAGCCGCCCCCATCCCGGCGACGAAGGCGTGATCCCATGCTGCACATGATCGAACACGTCTTCGTCGAGCAGAGCCTGGTGGCCGCCTTCGCGGTGGTGGGCGGGCTGATGCTGATCTCGAACGTCCTGGGCAAGCGCCTCACCGCCGGGCGGGTGCACGGCTCGGCCATCGCCATCGTGCTCGGGCTGGCCCTGGCTTACGTCGCCGGCCTCTATACCGGGGGCAAGAAGGGGGTGGCCGACCTGCCGGTCTTCGCCGGGATCGGCCTGATGGGCGGCGCGATGCTGCGCGACTTCGCCATCGTCGCCACCGCCTTCGAGGTGGACGTGGTGGAGGCCAAGCGCGCCGGGCTGCTCGGCGTGCTGGCCCTGGCGCTCGGCACGGTGATCCCCTTCGTGGTCGGGGCGCTCACCGCCATGGCCTTCGGCTATACCGACGCGGTCAGCATCACGACGATCGGCGCGGGGGCGGTGACTTACATCGTCGGCCCGGTGACGGGGGCGGCGCTCGGCGCCGATTCGGCGGTGATGGTGCTCTCCATCGCCACCGGCGTCACCAAGGCCGTGATGGTGATGGTGGGAACCCCCCTGGTGGCCAAGCTCATCGGCCTCGACAATCCGCGCTCGGCCATGGCCTTCGGCGGCCTGATGGGCACGGTGAGCGGGGTGGCGGGGGGGTTGGCCGCCACCGATCCGAAGCTCGTCCCCTACGGCGCCCTCACGGCGACCTTCCACACCGGCATCGGCTGCCTCGTCGGCCCGTCGCTGTTCTACTTGACCGTCCGGGCTCTCGTGGGATGAGAAGGGCGCACCCATCCGTCCACCGGGGATGGAAGGGGCGGGGAGGGCCATGATGGATTCGATTCTGGAAGAGCGCGGCCTTCTCTCGGATCAGATCCGCAACGCGCTCACCGACGAGATCGCGTCGGGCGCGCTCGGGGCCGGCACGGCCCTGGACGAGCAGGATCTGGCCGACCGGTTCGGCGCCTCGCGCACCCCGGTGCGGGAGGCCCTGCGCCAGCTCGCCTTCAACGGGCTGGTGGAATTGCGGCCGCGCCGGGGGGTGGTCGTCACCCGCATGACCCCTGAGCGGGTGATGGACATGTTCGAGGCCACCGCCGAGTTCGAGGCGATGTGCGTGCGGCTGGCCACCTACCGCATGACGCCGCTGGAGCGCAGCACCCTGATGGACCTGCAGGACAGCGCGGGCGCCCTCGTGGCGGCGGGGGACGTGGACGCCTATGACGGGCTCAACCGCCGTTTCCACGAAGCCCTGTACGGGGCGACCCATAACGGGTTCCTGTTGGAGCAGGCACTGGCGCTGCGGACCCGCCTGTCCGGCTTCCGGCGGACGCAGCTGCGCCACGGCGACCGCATTCGCCGGTCCCACGCCGAGCACGGGGAAATCCTGGCGGCCATCGCGGAGGGCGACGGCGACGGGGCCGCGCGCCGGATGCGGGCGCACATGCTCAACGCCGCGAGCGCGTTGGGGCATTACATCGACGCCCATTCCGCCCCTTGATCCATCGGACGCGATCCGATCGTCCGCGTGACGAAACGCACGGCGGCCAGGGCAGTCGGATCCTACATCAGGCGTGTACCAAGACGAACGGCCCCGGACATCCCGGTCTTGACCCGCGATGCTTGACGGCGACCGAACCGGTACATGTGGAATACGATCATGAACACACGCTTCGTCTCCGCCGCCGCCGCTCTGGTCCTGACCCTGGCGGCCCCGGCCTCCTCCGCCTTCGCCCAGAGCTACACCGCGCCGGCCGGCCTCCCCATCGCCGTGGCGCCCGGCGGCTACGGCACCGCCCCGCACGCCTACGACGACGTCACCACGGGCTCGATCGGCCGTCGCACACCGGACAGCTCGGCCAAGGCCGGCAATGCCGACCAGAACGACAAGCCGGTCTGGAACACCGGTTCGACCTCGGGCGGCCCGGCCTACTGATTTCAAACGATTCGGTCGGAAAACGGAAACGGCGGAGCCCCATGGCTCCGCCGTTTCCGTTTCTGCTCCGCGTCGACAGCGTTATTCCCCCGGATGGGACCGGTCTCGGCGGAAACGCCAAAACCCCGCCTTGTGGGCGGGGTTTTGGGTGGTGTGGTGTGTTTGGTTGCGGGGACAGGATTTGAACCTGTGACCTTCAGGTTATGAGCCTGACGAGCTACCGGGCTGCTCCACCCCGCG
>JAKONB010000519.1 GCA_022702195.1 Beijerinckiaceae bacterium
GATCTTCCACGCCTTCGGGCTCACCGCCGGCCTGGTGCTGCCGCTGGTCTCGGGGGTGCCGGTCTATCTCTACCCGTCGCCGCTGCATTACCGGATCGTGCCGGAGCTCGTATACGGCTCGAACGCCACCGTCCTGTTCGGCACCGACACGTTCCTGGCCGGCTACGCCCGGATGGCCCATGCCTACGACCTGCGCTCCCTGCGCTACATCGTGGCCGGCGCCGAGCCGGTGAAGCAGAGCACCCGCAAGACCTACGCGGAGAAGTTCGGCCTGCGCATCCTCGAGGGCTACGGCGTCACCGAATGCGGCCCGGTGGTCGCCCTCAACACCCCGATGTTCAACCGCTTCGGCACGGTGGGCCGGCTCCTGCCCGGCATGCGGCACCGCCTCGAACCGGTCCCCGGCATCGAGGAGGGCGGGCGCCTTTCCGTGACGGGTCCCAACATCATGCTGGGCTACCTGCGCGCCGAGAAACCCGGCGTGCTGGAGCCGCCGCCGGAGGGCTGGCACGATACCGGCGACATCGTCGCCATCGATCCGGAAGGCTTCGTCACGATCAAGGGCCGCGCCAAGCGCTTCGCCAAGATCGCCGGCGAGATGGTGTCGCTGGCGGGCATCGAGGCCCTGGCCGCCGAACTCTGGCCCGACGCGCCGAGCGCGGTGGCCGCCGTGGCGGATGCCCGCAAGGGCGAGCGGCTGATCCTGTTCACAGAGCGCAAGGACGCCACCCGCGCCGCCTATCAGAGCTTCGCCAAGGGCAAGGGCGCCACCGAGATCGCGATCCCAGCCGAGGTGGTGGTGCTCGACAGGCTCCCGATGCTCGGCACCGGCAAGGTCGATCAGGTCGCCGTGGTGAAGCTCGCCCGCGAGCGGGCCGGGGGGCAGGCCGAGGCGGCGGCGTGAGGCGCACGAAACCCTCTCCCTCTGCGGGGGAGGGGGCCTGCGGAGCAGGCGGGAGAGGGGGCGACTTCTCCGGATGACGCGCTCCCCTCACCCGACCCGCTGACGCGGGTCACCCTCTCCCGCAGAGGGGAGAAGGGATGCGCGACACGCATTACGCCCTCTCGACAACCCCTGCGACCGCCTCCGCCAGCGCATCCACCTGCGCCTCCTCGTGGGCGGAGGAGAAGGCCACCCGCAGCCGGGCGGTGCCGGCCGGCACCGTCGGGGGGCGGATCGCCACCACGAGGAAGCCCCGCGCCTCCAGGGAAGCCGAATGGGCGAGGGTGGTCTGCGCATCGCCCACCAGGATCGGCACGATCGGGCTCTCGGCCGGGGGGAGTCCGAGCCGGGCGGTGAAGCGGCGGGCGAGCGCCAGGGGCCGGGCGGCGCGCTCCGGCTCGGCCTCGGCGATCTCCAGGGCACGCAGCGCCGCGGCCGCCGAGGCCGGCGGAAGGCCGGTGGTGTAGACGAAGCTGCGCGCCCGGCTGGTCATCAGGTCGACCACCGCCCGCGAGGCGCAGAGATAGCCGCCATAGGAGCCGAGCGACTTCGACAGGGTGCCCATCTCCAGGGGCGCCCGCGCCCCGGCCTCCACCACCCCGAGCCCGTGGGCGTCGTCCACCAGGGTCCAGGCATCGTGTTCCGCCGCCACCGCCAGGATGGCGTCCAGGGGCGCCCGGTCGCCGTCCATGCTGAACACCCGCTCGGTGAGGATCAGCGCCCGCTCAAACCGGCCCCGGCGCGCGGCGAGCTGCGCGCGCAGATGGTCCACGTCGTTGTGGCGGAAGCGCAGCATCGTGGCGCCGGCGAGCTGCGCCCCCGCGAACAGGCAGGAATGGCCGAGCGCATCCACCAGGACGAGGTCCTTCGCCGAGGCCAGCGCCGAGACGATGCCCAGATTGGCGAGGTAGCCGCTGCCGAAGACCAGCGCCGCGTCCTTGCCCTTGTGGGCGGCGAGCCGCGCTTCGAGCGCTGCGATCACCGGATGGTTGCCGGTGACCAGCCGCGAGGCGCCGGCCCCGGCGCCGTAGCGGGCCAGAGCCTCCTGGCCCGCCGCGATCACCCGCGGATCGTTGGCGAGGCCGAGGTAATCGTTGCAGGAGAACGACACGAGGTCGCGGCCGTCGCGCCGGGCCGTCGCGGCCGGACCGCGCGCGGTGGGCACGAGGCGCCGCCGGAGGGCCTTGGCGTCGAGGTCGGCGAGGCACTCTTGCGCGAAGGCATCGAGGCTGGAGCTGTCGGACATGGGGCCTGAAGGCCCCGGCCGTTTGCATCTTGTCAAGCGGGTGCAACTCCGCGCGCTTGACCTCGTGCCGAAGCCCGCGCATCCCGCGCCCATGACCGAGCCGCGCGGCGACGCCCTCTGGCGTCCCTACACCCAGATGAAGACGGCCCAGCCGCCCCTGGAGGCCGTGCGCACCCACGGCTCGCGCATCGTGCTGGCCGATGGACGCGAACTCATCGACGGCATCGCCTCGTGGTGGACGGCGGCCCACGGCTACAACCATCCGCACATCCGCCAGGCCGTGGCGGCGCAGCTGGAGGCGATGCCGCACGTGATGTTCGGCGGGCTGACGCACGCGCCGGCCGAGAACCTCGCCGCCCGCCTCGCCGCCCTGCTGCCAGGGGATCTCGACCACGTCTTCTTCACCGATTCCGGGTCGGTGGCCGTGGAGGTGGCGCTGAAGATGGCCGCGCAGGTCTGGCTCAACCGAGGCGTGGCCGGGCGGACCCGGTTCCTGGCGTTTCGCGGCGGCTACCACGGCGACACGATGGGGGCGATGTCGGTCTGCGACCCGGAGGAGGGGATGCACCGGCGCTTCGGCGCCTACCTGCCGAGCCAGATCTTTTGCGACCTGCCCGTGGATGCGGACGGCACCGCCGTCCTGGATCGGACGCTGGCCGAGCATCGCGAATCCCTCGCGGCCGTGATCGTCGAACCGCTGGTGCAGGGGGCCGGCGGCATGCGGATGCACGCGCCCGACGTGCTGGCCACGGTGGCGCGGCTGGCCGAACGCCACGGCTTGCCGCTCATCGCCGACGAGATCTTCACCGGCTTCGGCCGCACCGGCACGCTGTTCGCCTGCGAGCAGGCCGGCATCGTGCCCGACATCCTGTGCCTGTCGAAGGCGCTCACCGGCGGCACGATGGCGCTGGCCGCGACGGTGGCGCGGCGCGGCATCTTCAACGCCTTCCTGTCGGACGATCCCGCCGCCGCCCTGATGCACGGGCCGACCTTCATGGCCAATCCGCTGGCCTGCGCGGCGGCCCTGGCGAGCCTCGACCTGTTCGCGGCGGAGCCGCGCCTCGACCAGGCGCGGGCCATCGGCGCCCGCCTCGCGGAGGGCCTGGAGCCGCTGCGGTCGCTGCCCGGCATCGCCGACGTGCGGGTGCTGGGCGCCATCGGCGTGGTACAATTCGCGGCCCCACCCGACCTCGCCGAGCTGAAGCGGCGCTTCGTGGCGCGCGGGGTCTGGGTGCGGCCTTTCGGCGACATCGTCTACCTGACGCCCGCCCTCACCATCGGGCCGGCGGATCTCGACCGCCTCATCGCCGCGCTCACCGAGACCCTGCGGGCCGTGGCCGCGTCCTGACTGCAACCCGCGGGACGATTCCTCGTTGGGTCTGCAAGGATTCGGGGCGGACCGCTCGCCGGTGGCGTGCGGCGCGCCCCTTCTCCGAAGCAGAGGCGGGAGAACGCATCGTGGTGGATGAGACGACGGGCTCTAGCGACGACCGGCCGGTGATCCTCCTGGTGGAGGACGAGGCCCTGACGATCATGGACCTCGGTGACGTGCTCGATGACGGGGGTTACGAGACCGTGCAATGCGCCTCGGCCGAGCGCGCGCTCGCCATCATCCAGGAACGGCCGGATATCAGCGGGCTCATCACCGACGTGGAATTGTCGGGCCGCACCAACGGCTTCGACCTCGCCAACGCCGTCTCCCAGGCCCGCCCGGAACTCCCCATCGTGATCGTGTCGGGCCGGGCCGCGCCCGATCCCGAGCGCATGCCGCCGGGGGCCCGCTTCATCTCCCGGCCCTGCACCGGCGAGGACATCCTGCATCAGTTGAAGGGGCTGCTGCCCTGCTGACCCCGTTTTCCCATCCGATCACCTCGGTCGGCATGGTCGCGACAAGCCCCCTCTTCCGTTTGCGAGAGGGTTGGGGTGAGGGGCGTGGACTTCTCGAAGATCTCACGCACCCCACCCTGTTCCTCTCCTTCCAGGGGAGGGGACCCGTTCTTGCCTGGGCCAGAAGCGATCAGGCGTCGGATGGCTGAGAGCGCCACCACGCCACGGTGTCGGCGAGGCCGGATTGTGTGTCGAAGCGCGGCCGGAAACCGACCTCGTCGCGCAGGCGGCGGATCTCCGCCGCGATCACCGCCGGTTCGGTGGGATCGAGCGGCCGGGCGCCGTAGGCGAGGAGGTCGGGGCGGCCGGTGAGCCCCGCGAGTTCGTCGAGCAGGGCGCGCACCGGCCGGGCGGTGCCGGAGCCGATATTGACGGGGCCTTCCACGGGGCTCTCCAGAAGCGCGCAGAGGGCGTCCGCCGCATCCGCCACGTGCAGGAAATCCCGGGCCTGATGGCCCGGCGAGGTCGGGAAGCTTTTGCCGATGAGCAGCGCGCGGGTGGCGTCGGCCACGAGGCGGCCCGGCCGTTCGCCCGGCCCGTAGAGGTAGAACAGGCGCCCCCAGGCGGCCGAGAGCCCCACCGTCCTGGCGTAGGCTTCGAGGATGCGCCGCGTGCCGTCCTTGGCCGCGCCGTAGAGGGTGGCGGGCCGGCAGGGGGTCGTTTCCTCGTCGAAACGGGCCGAGCCCCATGCATACTCGGCGCA
>JAKONB010000536.1 GCA_022702195.1 Beijerinckiaceae bacterium
CCGCACGACGGTGGGCTATTCCGGAACCGCGCCCTCCCCGGCGCGGGCCGTGGCCTGGAAGAAGCTCGCCGAGACCGCGGGCGGCGCGGCCGGCGACCTGCGCCGGCTGCGCGCGCAGACCGAGCCCCAATTCGCCGCCATCCTCGCCAAGAACCTGGAGGTGGTGGAATCCGGCAACGATGCCCTCACCAGCGGTCAGGACGCCCTGCTGCGCGACATCGAGCGCACCCGCGACGTCCTCGACGAGGGGATCGCCGCCGGCCAGCGCCGGTCCAGCGAGATCTACGACCGCAGCCTGTGGTCGATCGCCCTGACGCTGGCGGCCAGCGTTCTCCTCGCCATCCTGGTCACCGCCCTGATCCGCCGGGGCGTGGTCAAGCCGCTGGAGGCGGTGATGGCCTTCGCCGAGCGCGTGGGCGAGGGCGACCTCTCCGGCACCATCGAGGCCAGGGGCGGCGACGAGATCGCCCGCCTCGGCCGGACCCTCAACGCCATGGTCTCGGGCCTGGCCGACCTCGCCCGCACCAACCGCGCCGCCACCGCCGATCTCAACGCCGCCGCCGCCGAGATCCGCGCCTCGGCGCAGCAGCAGGCCGCCAGCGTCGAGGAGCAATTCGCCGCCGTGCAGGAGACCGCCGCCACCGTGGACGAGATCACCCATTCGGGGGCGCAGATCGGCAAGCGCGCCGGGGAGGTCATCGCCACCGCGCAATCCACGGCGCAGACCTCGCGGGCCGGCCTGCGGGCGGTGGCCGACACCGCCCGCGCCATGGAGGCGATCCGCGAGCAGGCCGAGGCGGTGGCCGGCAACATCGTGGCCCTCTCCGAGAAGACCCAGGCGATCGGCGACATCATCACCACCGTCAACGACATCTCGGAGCGGACCCACCTCCTCGCCCTCAACGCCGCCATTGAGGCGGCGGCGGCCGGCGAGAGCGGGCGCAGCTTCGCCGTGGTCGCCTCCGAGATGAAGCTGCTCGCCGACCAGGCCAAGGCCGCCACCGGCCAGGTGCGCACCATCCTCGGCGAGATCCAGCGGGGCATCAACACCTCGGTGATGCTCACCGAGGAGGCGGTCAAACGCGCCGCCGCCGGCAAGGCCCGCTCGGACACCACCCAGCGGACCATCGAGGAGATCACCGCCAAGGTGGAGGAGAGCGTGCAGACCTTCCAGCAGATCGTCGCCTCCACCAACCAGCAGCAGCTCGGCATCGAGCAGGTGATGGGCGCGCTCCAGAACATCCGGCAGGCGAGCCAGCAGACGGCGGCCGGCACCCGCGAGGTGGAGGCGGCCTCGGCCAATCTCACCGAACTCGCCCAGGCCCTGATGGCCCTGGCCGAGCGCTACCGGCACTGACGCGTCGTCCCGAGGGCGGGGGGCCGGTTCTCGGGACGCGATGATGCGCCCGCATGATACCGTTTCGGGCGATGGCGTTCGGGTCTTGCGCGCGCGGGGTCCCTCTCCCGAACCGGAGGGGGCGGTTCCGACGAGGCCGACCGGAGCGATCGTCCGGAGGAGATGGATGACGGTTTTCGCCACGCGAACGGGTTTTTCGAGTATGCATAAGATATGGTTAATGAGTGGCTTGGGGCCGTTTCCGCACCTGCGGAACCGGTGCTAAGTCGCGCCCGGCCCTGAACCCGAATGGACATCCGCCAGCTCCTTCTCGCGGCCTTCGAGGTCGAACACCGCGAGCATGTGGACGCGATCCGCGCGGCCCTGGCGGGTGGCGCGGACGGGCGGCCGCCCGACTGGAACGACGTGTTCCGCCGCGCCCACAGCCTCAAGGGGGCGTCGCGCGCCGTCGACCTGCCGCAGGTCGAGGCGGTGGCCCATCGGCTGGAGGCCCTGTTCGAGCGCATCGTCGCCCAGGGCCGGATGCCGGATCGCGCGGCGACGGCCGCCATCCACCTCGCCCTCGATCGCATCGAGGCCTATGTCGCCGGCCTCCAGGACGGGATCGGCCCCGACATGCCCGACGACGTGCTCGGAGCCTTGGACCGCTGCCTCGCCCCCGCCGCCGAGGCCGTCGGTCCCGTGGCGCCGCCCGCTCCTCTCCAAGATTCCCCCCGAGATCCCCCTGCCCCGCCCGAGCGGCCCGGCCCCGTCCCGTCCCCCGATCCTCCTGCCCCGCCCGAGCCGGCCGGCGAGTCGCCCCACCCGCTGCTGCGCGTGCCCGCCGAGGCGGTGGAGGCGCTCACCCGGGCGACCCATGAACTCGCCAGCGCGCTCGGTGGCGAGGCGGTCATCGCCGAGGGGATCGCCGGCCTCGGGCGCCGGGCCACCGCCCTCGCGGGCCGGGCCGAGCACCTGCGGGGCCGGATCTCCCGGCCCGGCGCGGCGTCACGGCCGGACGAGGCCGCCGGGGATTCGCTCGCCGCCGAGCTGCGGGCCTTCGAGGCCGGTCTGCGGGCGCTGGCCCGCGAGGCCGCCGACCTGTCGCGGATCCGCGCCGGCATCGGCGCGACCCTCGACGGGGCGGCCTCCCGCGTGGCGGGCGAGGCCGAGCGCCTCGCGCTCGTGCCGGCCGAGACGGTGTTCGGCGGCTTCCCCCGGGCGCTCCGGGATCTGGCCCGCGAGGCCGGCCGCGAGGTCGCGGTCACCGCGCAGGGGCTCGATCTGCCGGTGGACCGGGCGATGCTCCAGGCCCTCAAGGACCCGGTGCTCCATGCCCTGCGCAACGCCCTGAGCCACGGCGCCGAGCCGGCCGACATGCGGGAGCGCCGGGGCAAGCCGGCCGCCCTGGCGATCAGCCTCGACGTCGCGGTGCGGGGCGGGCGCCTCCACATCGCCGTGGCGGATGACGGCAAGGGACCCGACTTGCCCGCCATCGCCGAGACCGGCCGCCGCCGGGGGCTCCTGGCGCCCGGCGCCGATCTCGACGCCGAGGGGCTCCTCGCTCTGGTCTTCGAGCCGGGCTTCTCCACCGCCGCCCAGGTGGACACGCTCTCGGGGCGGGGCATCGGCCTCTCGGTGGTGGCCGACGCGGTGCGCCGCCTCGGCGGACAGGTGCGCCTCGCTCCGCGCGATCCCTGGGGCAGCGTGCTGGCCATGAGCCTGCCGCTCTCGGTGGCCCGCCAGGCCCTCCTCCTGGTGGAGGCGGGGGCCGAGACCTACGCCCTGCCGAGTTCCGCCGCCGAGCGCCTGCTGCGCCTCGCCGCCTCCGACGTCGAGCGCGTGATGGGCCGTCCCGTCGCCCGGATCGCGGCGCAGGGGGGCGCCGCCCTCACCCTGCCGATCCTGCGGCTCGGCGCCCTGTTGGGCGCCCGCGCGGGCACCGAGCCCGAGGCGGCGGAGGGGCTCACCGCGATCCTGCTCCGGGCCGGGGATCGCCGCATCGTGCTCGCGGTGGAGGCCCTGCGCGACGTGCGCACCCACCGCGTCCTGCCCGCGCCGCCCATCGGCGCCGATCCGCGCCTCGTCGCCGGCACCGTGATCCTGCCCGGCGACCGCCCCGCTCTGGTGCTCGATCCGGAGGGGCTGATCGCCCGCGCGCTGGAGGACGGGGGCGTCGCCGCGCCGGGGCCGGCGGGGGACGGAACGAACGCCACCGCGCCACGTTCGCCCCAGCGCGCGACGATCCTCGTGGTCGACGATTCCATCACGACGCGGACGCTGGAGAAGGGCATCTTGGAGGCGGCCGGCTATCGCGTCGTCGTCTGTGTCGACGGCCAGGATGCGCTCGAGCGGCTGCGCGCCGGCATCGAGCCCGTGGACCTCGTGGTGGCCGACGTGGAGATGCCGCGCCTCGACGGGTTCGGGCTGGTCGAGGCCCTGCGGGCGGAGCCGGATTTCGCCCGCCTGCCGATCATCCTCATGACCTCCCGCGGCGATCCCGAGGACGTGGCGCGGGGGCTCCAGCTCGGGGCCGACGCCTACCTGACCAAGCAGAAATTCGACCAGCGCCAGCTCCTCGACACGATCGGGCACCTGCTGTGACCCTCACCGATTCCGGCCCGGCCTCCCCTCCCACGCCGCGCGTGCGCGTGATGCTCGTGGAGGACTCCCTCGTCGTGCGCCAGCTCCTGATCCACATCGTCGGCCGCGATCCGCGCCTGGAGGTGGTGGCGGCCGTCGCCTCCGGCGAGGAGGCGCTCACGGCGATCCTGGAAGCCCGCCCCGACGTGATCTCCATGGACATCCGGCTGCCGGGCATCGACGGGCTCGAGACCACGCGCCGGATCATGGCCGAGCGCCCGACCCCCATCGTCGTGGTGGCCGATGCCATCGAGGATTCGTCCCTGCGCATCTCCATGAACGCCCTGCGG
>JAKONB010000532.1 GCA_022702195.1 Beijerinckiaceae bacterium
ACCGGCGAGCTCGTGGTGGTGGCGTGGCTCGTCATGGTGAAGCCGTGCGGCGTCGGCGTGAAGGTCTTCACCTTCTCGCGCAACTCTTTCGAGGGGCGGAACCACCAGGAATCGTGGACGAAGGCGACGTGACCGGGATCGACGAGGCTGAGCGTGGTGAGGTCGAACGAGGCCTCGACCACCAGCTCGACCACCAGGGATCCGGCGGCCGCGAAGCCGAGTTCCGGCAGGGCCGGCATGTCGGCCCCCGTGGCCGGTCCCAGATGGGGATTGACCCAGGCGAACCCGGCGCTTTCCCGGATGGGGAAGCGGTGGACGGCGATGCGCGAGAAATCGGCGGCATCGGCGGACGACAGGGTCGGCACGTCGCGGCAGCGCCCGTCGGTGCCGAAGCGCCAGCCGTGGAACGGGCAGGTCAGGGCCGCCCCGTCGAACCGACCCTTCGACAGGGCCATGCCGCGATGCGGGCAGCGATCGCGCAGGGCGAAGGGCGCGCCCGACGCCTCGCGCCCCAGGACGATCTGCTCCCCGTTGAGTTCGACCGCACGCAGGGCGCCGGCTTTCAGGGACTCCGAGCGGCCGACGCAGTACCACGCCTCCGGCAGCGGCTGGCGCATGGCGTCGGGATCGAGGGCGGCTTCCTCGTCGCGTCCCTCGGACGGGGTCGGGATGCGCTGGGTGGACGGCATCGGGTCTCGCGGTTCTGGCGGGAGAGCCGCACCGTGTAACCCGGCCTCGGCGCGGGGGCCAGCGAACCGCCGGGGGGACGCGGCGGAACGGCGCGGATGAGGGTCTTCCCAAACCGCGACCGGCCGCCTACCTTCCGGTCATCGCAACGAACGAAAGGAGGTGATCCAGTGTCTCATTGTCATCAGCCGCTCTCTCCGGCTCATCGGACCTGGAACGTCGCCTCCGGTGCTGCTCTCTAGCATCCAGGGGTCTTTCTGACGAAGGTCCGCCGGACGACCAAGCGGTTCGGCAATGGAAGGGTCGCCCCTCGCGGGGCGGCCCTTCGTCGTTTCGGGGCGGAGGTCGGATCAGCGCTTCTGGAAGAGCGGCTGGGCCAGGGCCTCGGCCCGCGCCATCCAGAGGTCCCGCTCGGTGCGGATCTCCTTCAGGATCTCCGCCTCGGCTTCCATCTTGGTGCGGACCTCACGCAGATCGGTCATGAAGCGCGCCTGCGCCTCCTTCAGCCGGTCGCGTTCGGCGCGGACCGCGTCGAGTTCGCGCATCTCGTCCTCGACATGCGTCCGAAGCGTCCGCAGCTCCTGCGCCAGGATGGACTGGAGATCGTCGTACCGGTCCGTCTCGACCCGCAGCTTGGCCTTCAGCATCAGATTTTCGGCCATCAGGTCGGCGATGTCGGTGTCGACATCCGCCCGAACCAGGGGCGGCGCGGCGCTCTTCTGCGGCGGGATCGGCACGACGCGGGGCGTCCAGGACGGGGTCGGCTCGGCAGCCGGGGCCGCGGCCAGCACCGGCTCGGCATCCTCCGCCTCGTCCGGCTCGGACTCCGTCGCCGGCTGCGGCGTGACCGTCGCCGCCTTCATCGCGGCCAGCCAGTCGCGCAGGGGGCCGGGCTGCGGCCTCAGGGCCGCATCCGGGTTCGGGTACTGACGGGCGGGTTCCGACATCGGGCAGGTCCTCGGGTTCGGCGCCAGTGGAGCAGATCATGCTTAATGAAACGTAAAAGTTAACGACATCGCCGGGTCTTCCGGTGGGAGACGCCGCGCCGACGCGATGTCGCGAAGGTCGTTCTGTGCGGCGGAACGGGGTATCGGTCTGGTCCCACCCACCGGATCAACGGCCCATGTTCCTCGAAGCGCCCGAACTCGCATCCCTCCCGGCGATCCGACACGCCTTCTTCACGCGCGAAGGCGGCGTATCGCGGGGCTTGTACGCGTCGCTCAACGGCGGCCTCGGCTCCAGCGACGCGCCCGCCGACGTGGCGGAGAACCGCGCCCGCATGGCGCGCCATCTCGCGGTCGGGCCGGATCGCCTCGTCAGCCTCTATCAGGTCCATTCGGCGGAGGCGGTGGTGGTGGAGGCGCCCTTCGCCCTGGCCGACCGGCCCAAGGCCGACGCCATGGTGACGCGGGTCAGGGGGCTGGCCCTGGGCATCGCCACGGCCGATTGCGGTCCGATCCTGTTCGCCGATCCCGTCAACGGCGTCGTCGGCGCGGCCCATGCGGGATGGAAGGGGGCGTTGACCGGAATCGTCGAAGCGACGGTTCGGGCCATGGAAGGGCTCGGCGCCCGCCGCCCGGACATCGTCGCGGTCCTGGGGCCGACGATCGCCCAGGCCGCCTACGAGGTCGGTCCCGACTTCATCGCCCGGTTCCGCAGCGAGGCCCCGGGCTTCACGCGCTTCCTCGGTCCGGGCGCGCGGCCCGACCATGCCCAGTTCGACCTTCCGGGTTTCGTCATGGCGCGGCTGCGGGACGCCGGCATCGGCAAGGCGGCGGATCTCGGCCTCTGCACCTATGCCGACCCGGACCGCTTCTACAGCTTCCGCCGGACCACCCATCGGAACGAGACCGATTACGGTCGCCTGATCTCGTCCATCACCCTGTCCTGACCCATAGGACGGGCCTGCGACAATCCGCCGTCCTGGTCGTGCGAAAAAAGGTCGGGACGGATTGAACCTTAGCCATTCGCGGACGTTTTCACATGGAGTGGCCGGGAAGCCAGAACGAGCATTGCCACAAAGGGGCCGCCTTCGCTGCGGTCGGCGTGTTCGCAAAGCAACAGCTTCTTCCAGGCTGCTAACCTAGATACGGGGAACTGCACCGGACGACCTCCAAAAGGGCGGCGGGGCACAGAGTAGAGGACCAGACACCATGAAATCCTTCCTTCGGGGCGCCACCGCCCTCGCCGGCATCGCGCTGGCCGGTTCCGCCTTCGCCGCCGACCTGCCGCGTCGCGCAGCGCCGCCGCCGGTGTTCGTGCCCGTGCCGGTGTTCACCTGGACCGGCTTCTACGCCGGTATCAACGCTGGCTACGCCTTCGACACCGGCAGCCGCGACACCAACCTCTACAACAACGTATTCCCGAACCTGGTGACCCCGGTCGGCCGGCCCTCGCAGGTCGCCTACTCGAACAACTCGAACGAGGGCTTCTCGGGCGGTGGCCAGATCGGCTACAACTACCAGTTCACCCCGGGCTCGGGCGTGGTGGTCGGCGTCGAGGCCGACGCCCAGTACGTCGATTTCGGCCGCAGCCGTAACACCTACAACCTGACCCCCGGCTTCGCTCCCGTCGCCGGCGTCACCTTCGTCGATCCGCGCGGCACCGCCAGCCTCGACTATTTCGGCACCGTGCGCGGCCGCCTCGGCTACGCCTTCGACCGCACCCTCGTGTACGGCACCGGCGGCTTCGCCTACGGCGCCG
>JAKONB010000549.1 GCA_022702195.1 Beijerinckiaceae bacterium
ATTCGTGGATCAGGCCGACGACGTTGTCAGGCAGGGGCACGTAGTCGAGGTCGGTGGCGAGCTTGTCGCCGTTCTTGTAGGCCCAGTCGAAGAACTTCAGCACGTCGGCCGACTTGGCCGGATCGGCCGGCTCCTTGTAGACGAGGATGAAGGTGGCGGCGGTGATCGGCCACGCATTCTCGCCGGCCTGGTCGGTCAGGCTGATGCCGAAGCCCGGGGCGGCCTTCCAGTCGGCGCTGGCGGCGGCGGCCTGGAACGCCTTGTCGTCGGGCTGCGGGAACTTGCCGGCCTTGTTCTGGAGCAGGGCATGGCTGAGCTTGTTCTGCTTGGCGTAGGCCGATTCGACGTAGCCGATGGCGTTAGGCACCTGCTTGACGGTGGCGGTGACGCCCTCATTGCCCTTGCCGCCCTGACCGACCGGCCAGTTCACCGTGGTGGCCGCACCGTATTCCTTCTTCCACGGCTCGGAGACCTGGGAGAGATAGGTGGTGAAGATGCTCGTGGTGCCGGACGCATCCGAACGGTAGACTGGGGTGATGGTCGCGTCGGGGAGCTTGAGACCGTCGTTCAGCTTGGCGATCTTGGGGTCCGACCACTTGGTGATCTTGCCCGCGTAGATGTCGGCCACGATCTCACCGGTGAGCTTGAGCTTGCCCGGCTCGACACCGGCCACGTTCACCACGGGGACGACGCCGCCCATCACGGTGGGGAACTGGACGAAGCCGTCCTTGTCGAGGGCAGGCCCCTTGAGCGGCGCGTCGGTGGCGCCGAAATCGACCGTTTTGGCCTGAATCTGCTTGATGCCGCCCCCCGAACCGATCGACTGATAGTTGAGACCCGTACCGGTCTCCTTGCGATAGGCCTCGGCCCATTTGGAATAGACCGGGAAGGGGAAGGTGGCACCCGCGCCGGTGATGTCGGCAGCGAAGGCGGTGCTCACTGATGCGAGCCCCAGGCTGGCGGCGAGGGCGAGTTTGAAGAGTTTCATAGTCGGTCTCCCGATGGTCGGCATCGAACGCCGGAACAGATACACGGCGTCCGATCCACGCTGGGCCTTACTTCGTGCTGCGCCGCAGCGGTATGTCAGTTCGGCGACAGTTCGATGACACAGGCCGTCGGGGTCACCGAGTGTTTGAAGGAACGCCTTTCGTCCACAGGGGCCGCCCCCGCCTCGGGGAGATCGGGTCGAGGGACGGCGAAAGACAGCGCGGCCGGCCGGTCGGGACCGATCGACCCGCGGCCCCGTCAGGCTTCGAAGTTGAGCAGGATGGCGCTGGAGAGCTTGCTTCCGCCCTGGGAGCCGCCGGACGAGTAGGCGCTCGCCTGGGTCTGGGTCGATTGCAACTGCTTGATGAAGCTGGCCAGGAGGTCGCTCGCGCTGGATGTCGTGGCGGTGCCAGAGGCGTCGTCGCTCGCGCCCGTGGTCGTGGTCGAACCGTTCGAGGATGCGTCGCCGCCGGGCGGGAGACCGGTAGAGGGGCCGCCGACACCTCCGGGAACTCCGACTCCGCCACCACCGTCCTTGCGCCCCTGGGCGAAGACCGATTTCAGGGTCGTGGCCTGATCGCTCGTGAGCGTGCCGTTGGAGACCTCCTTGGCGATGAGGTCGTCGACCCGGCTCGTCAGGTCGGAGGGCGAGAGGCGCTGGGTCGTTGAGGTGGTGCTCGCCATCGAGCCGCCCGTGAGGGCGCTGTCGATGTCGTCGACGGCACTGGTCAGGGCCGTCTGGTCGGTGCTGCTGATCTGCCCGGACTTCGCCTGCGTGGCGATGGTGTCCAGGATGCGCTGCTTGGGCGAAGTGTGAACCGTCGCGCTGCTCGCGGAGATGGTCGACATGGGCGACTCCATTATGTGGGATATTTTCCCACATTCATGACGGTGCCGCGTATCGGTTAAGAAGAGATGATCAACGCGACGATCCATGGCCGAAGCCGGCCAAGGAGGCGACGGCCTCGGCCAATCGGCTGAGGATCCGACGGGCCGGCCGCTTTGCCGAGGCAGGGAGCCGGGGGCTTGGCGAGACCGCGCGTGGAGGGGCTCAACCGGGGCTCGGTTCGGAAAAGACTCATGGCCGGAGGACGCTTGGGATCTGAAGACACGCATGGGGTCGTCCGCCCGGCGAAAAGACCGGACGCGGCAGCGTGAGAGCGCCCCGCCGGGAGGTCGCCGGAGGGGCGTCAGCGATCAGAAGCGGTAGTTGAGGCCGGCCCGCGCCACGGTGAACCCGGACTCCGAGCGGCCGGTGCCGTAATAGGCCGGGACGCTGGCGTCGTAAGTGGCGCCGGCGACACTGCGCTTGCCGAGATTGATGTATAGCGCCTCGATCTTGGCCGAGAGCTTCTCGGTGAAGGCGTACTCGAAGCCGCCGCCCACCGCGTAGCCGGTGCGCACGCTGTCCGGCAGCGTGTAGGAATAGGCTGCGGCATTGGCGGACTGCGAGCCGCCCCCATAGGCGAAGCCGCCGGTGCCGTAGATCAGAACGCGATCGAACGCGTAACCGACGCGGGCGCGCACCGTGCCGAACCAGTCGAGGCTCGGGCTCACATTGTAATACGGCGTGGTCCCCAGATAAGCCGCATTGGCCTTGGCGGAGGCCACCCCCTGGAAGTCGGTCTCGACGCCGAGGACGAAGCCAGAGCCGGGGGCGAGCTGATAATTGTAGCCGACCTGGCCGCCGCCGACGAAACCGCCATGGCCGCCCGATTGGGTCACGACCCCGTAGGTCGGGTCGGTGAAGGATTTGGCGCGGTCGGCGAATCCGTAGCCGGCATTGAGACCGGCATAGAAGCCTGTCCAAGTGAAGGCCGGCGGCAGCGGCGGCGGCACCTGCCGGCGCGGCAGGTCGGCGGCGACCGCGCTTCCCATTCCCATGCCGAGGCAGAGGAGGGCGGCCGGGAACGACTTCGAAACCATGGCTGAACGCATGACGTCTCTTTCGGGATCGTGCTTCGGACGAAGGCTCACAGGGCGAGCAGCATCAGGCCCACGGTCGCGACGGCCACCAGGGAGCAGATGGCGAGGTCGAGAATCACGGGCCTGGGCAGGCCGGCCGGATTTCGGTCGGAGACGGAGAGGAGCGACATCCCCGTCACCGGATCTGGAGTGCCGCCGCCGTCCAAGCTGGGGGCGAGATCGGAGCGGCGGCGGCCTGCTTCGTCTCCGGCTCCGGGGCGTGGCCGGGTTCGGCCAGCCGGAGTCCGAGGACGGGCAGTGCGAGGGCGGCCATCACCAGGAGGCCGCGCGTGAGGATGAATAGGCCCGAGGCCCCGAGGGCGTGCGGGTTCCGCGCCCGGTCGAGCCGCAGGGGCGGCATCGGCGGGCAGACGAGCACGGTTCTGACCTCGGTCATCGGCGATCTCCGTGGGAAAATTGACCACGCCAAGGAGTTACGTGTGCAAATTTCCCACGTCAACCCGAAAATATGAGTCAGGGGTGTTCCAGCACGCGACGTGGGATTGTATCCCACGCGGCGATGGCTAAGGTGCGGCGATGTCCGAGCCGACCGACAGAACCATCGAGGGGGCGGGCCTGCATGCCCCCGTGGCGCGCCTGCTGCGCCCGCTCGTGCGGCTGTTCGTGGCCCGCGGGATCACGTTTCCGGCCCTGACGACGCTTCTGCGCGAACTCTACGTCAACGTCGCCGAGTACGACTTCGCCCTGTCCGGCAAGGACCAGACCGACAGTCGGGTCAGCCTGCTCACCGGTATCCACCGCAAGGAGGTGGCGCGCCTGCGCGGGGCCGGCGCGCCGGTGAATACCGTCCCGGCCGCCCTGTCGCGCACCAGCCGGATCATCGCCCGCTGGCTCGCCGATCCGGCCTTCACCGATGCCGGGGGCCACCCGCTGCCGCTGCACCGGGTGGCGGAGGGAGAGGCTGCGTCCTTCGAGACCCTGGTGGCCTCGGTGACCCGCGACCTGCGCCCGCGCGCGGTCCTCGACGAATGGCTCGACCGGGGCCTCGCGATCCTCGATCCCCAGGGGCGGGTGGTGCTGGCGGAGGCCGCCTACGTGCCGAGGGGCGGCGGCGAGCCGCAGCTCTATTATTTCGGCCGCAACCTGCACGACCATATCGCCGCCAGCGTCGCCAACGTGATGGGCGAGGCGCCCCGCTTCCTCGAACGGGCGGTACATTACGACGGCCTGTCGCGCGAGTTGGCCGAGCGCCTCGAGGCCCGCGCCCGCGAGATCGCCGTGGAGGCCCTGCAGCGGGCCAACCGCGAGGCGCACGCCGCCTGCGAGACCGATCCGGGCGGCCCTTATCGGTGGAACTTCGGCCTCTACGTCTATGCCGAGGACGTGCCGGCGGATCCGGCGCCCGAGGCATGAGCGCCCCCATGCGCCGCCCCACCCGCCGCGCGGCGCTGCTGTGGCTCGCCGCCTCGCCGGCCGCCCTCGCCCTGGCCCTCCTGCCCGAAGGTGGGCGCGCCGCCCCGGAGACGCCCCCGCGCGACCAGGGCATCGGCGGCACCGGCGCCCGCCCGACGGAGGGCACCGGGGTCGAGGGCGATCGCGGCATCGGCGGCACCGGGGTCATCGGCACCATCCGGGGCTTCGGCTCGATCATCGTCAACGACCTGCGCATCGCCTATCCGCAGGACGTCGCCGTGGTGATCGACGGCGCGCCCGCCAGGGTGTCGGACCTCAAGGTCGGGCACGTGGTGCGGGTGGCGGCGCTCGGCTCCGAGGGCGGCCTGACCACAAGCCGCATCGAGGTGACCAGCGAGGTGGTCGGGCCTGTGGAGGCGATCGCGAAGGGGCGCCTGACGGTGCTCGGCCAGCAGATCTCGACGGCGGGGGTGAAGGCGCCGCAGCGGAAGATCGGCGATTGGGTCGCGGTCAGCGGATTGCGCCGGCCCGACGGGGTGGTGGTGGCGAGCCTGATCGAGCCACGCGCCGCCGGGCAGGCCCGTGTCGCCGGTCCGGTCCGGCGCGACGCTGACGGGACACCGACCATCGGGGGCCTGCGTCTCGCCGGCATCGAGGCCGGCCGGATCGCGGGCCGGGTGTCGGTGACCGGCACGCCGGCGGAAGGCGGCCTCGCGGTGGCCCGGACGGAGACGGCGCAGGCCCATTTCGGCCCCGGCCTCAGGCGGGTCTCCATTGAGGCCTATGTCGGGCGCAGCGGCCGTGCGATCCGCCTCGGCTCGGGCCTACCAGTGGCGGGCATCCCGGACCGGGATCTGCCCGAGCGCGGCAGCGTGCGCGCCATCCTCACCACCGGCCTGGCCCCGGACGGCCACCTCACGGTGGAGCACCTGCGGATCGACGACCGCACCGGGCCGGGCCGGAGCGGCGCCTCTCCGAACGGCATCGACCGCTCCCTTCCCGGCGAACGGCCCCCCGGCGGCCGGAGCGGTCCGGAGCAGCCGCCGACCCCGCGCGGCCTCGACATCGACCGGCGGATGCCGGGCGAGCGGCCGGGCGGCTTCGGCACCGGCCCTAGCCCTGGCGGCGGCCGTCCGGGTGGCTTCGGCGGTCCCCCACGGGAGCCGACCGGCCCCGGCGGCTTCGGCGGCAATCCGGGAGGGGCGCCCCCCGGAGGGGTCGGTCCAGGGGGTTTTGGCGGACCGGGCGGTGGCCCGATGGGTGGCGGGCCGGGCGGCTTCGGGCGCCGGTGAACCCAAGCGCCGCCTCCGTCTTCAGAGGAAGAGGCCGAGACCTAGCACAATCTCACAGAGGGCGCGAGAAGCCCAGGGGTGGGTTTCGTTCTCGCGTGCCGACAGCCGTTTGCGCCAAACCTCTCACCCTCTGCATGAGGATGCGCCGCATCGTCGGACGGTTTCCACCGTCTCGCCTCCGGAACGATTCCATCAGCCTGTCGGGCCGCATCAGTGCAATTCCCGCGGGCACTCTCACGTCGCCACCGCTGAAACGAAGCTGCTTTTCTGAGCACACTCCTCCGCCGAGCAAGCGATCGTGCCTCCGGCTCAACCCGTCAGCCCGAAACAGCCCATCTGTTAGGCAAATAACTGCAGTTTCCGTGCGCCTCGCACGTCGCGCCCCGTTTCTGATTGATCCATGGGCATTCGTCGCGAGCATCCGCACTCCGCTCCGACCGCCAAGCCCGCGTCAGTCTCGTTCGCCAGCGGGGACATGAGCGGCGCGGCGGCGAGGGCCGATCCAATCGCGGGCAAACAGAAAATCATGCCCTGAGGTCGAGGACGACACTTCCGGCGGCACCTTTGGAATTTTTCCAAACGGGTCTTGTTTCAATGGCTTGTGGTCATGTCCTAACGTGGAATGAGATCGGGAGGCCTGCCCCGGCCACCCGCCATCGGTCCCATCCCGAGGAACCCGGCGCACCGCCGCCCGCGTCTTGGCCGCGGGTTTGCATACCGTATTCGCCGTCAGGACGGGCCATCCGCGAGCGCCGTCCAGGGAAACCGAGCAAGCATGATCTTCTCCGTGAAACGCAGGTCGACCCGTCGCCTTCTCGCCGCCGCGCCGATGACCGGGGTGATGATGCCTCAGGCCTGGGCACAGGGCGTTCTCAAGATCGGCATGACCGCCTCCGACATCCCGCTCACCACCGGCCAGGCCGACAATGGCGGCGAGGGCATGCGGTTCACCGGCTATACGATCTATGACGGCCTCATCAATTGGGACCTGTCCTCGGCGACCAAGCCT
>JAKONB010000558.1 GCA_022702195.1 Beijerinckiaceae bacterium
CCATCCCGGGCGGGCGCCGTTCGGCACGGTGACGGGGGCCTCCGGCCCTCGGGTCCTGTGGCCGGAGCATTGCGTGCGGGGCACGCCCGGCGCCGCCCTGGCGCCGGACCTGCGGGCCGAGCGCGCCGAACTGGTGATCCGCAAGGGGCACCATCCCGGCATCGACAGCTACTCGGCCTTCCTGGAGGACGACCGGACCACGCCCACGGGGCTGGCGGGCTACCTGCGCGAGCGCGGGTTCACCCGCGTGGTCCTGTGCGGGCTGGCCACCGATTACTGCGTCGCCTGGAGCGCCCGCGATGCGAGCGCGGCGGGATTCGAGACCTGGGTGGTCGAGGACGCGGTGCGCGGCATCGACCACGACGGCTCGGTGGCGCGGGCCTGGGCCGAGATGGCGGCGGCGGGGGTGTCCCGCATCGCGGCCGTGGCGATCACGGACCAGCCGTGATCGCTTCGGCTCTGCGCGGCCTCATACCTACGAGTTCGTTTGCCAAGCCTGGACGAAAGAGCCGGACCGGTTCAGGCTTAACCCGTCGCACCATATCCCGGGACCGTCCACCGAGAGCATCGTCCCGAAAGGTGGTCTCCGGCTTTCGGGAAAAGACGATGCAAAATCAGGAATCCAGATTCTCGTCCCGGGTCCTGTCCCCGGGACGAAGCTCTCGGATCAGCGCCGGGCGATCTCCTGTCCGGCGGATTTGGCCCCGGCCGCCCCGGTGAGGGAGAGCGGTGGGAGGGCCTTGCGCTCCCCCGGCCCGCCGAAGGCGGTGCCGGTGCGGCCCAGGGTCTCCCCATGGGCGAACAGGGCCGTCATGTAGGTCCGGTCGAAAGGCGCGGCGGTGGTCTCGGGGAAGCGGTCGTCGATCAGGGCCACCCGCAGGTCGAGGCCGGTGCGCCCCGCGAAGGCCCGCGAGAGCGCCAGGGACCCCCGGGTCTGAGCCTTGATGGCCGCCGTCATCGCGCGCCCGAGCACGCTCAGCGTCGTGCGCGAGGCCATCTGGAAGCCGGGGGTCAGGGTGTTGTTCACCACGAGGTAGACCTGGTGCGTCGGCAGCGGAGCGGCGTTCGGATCGAGCAGGATCGCCTCGGGGGCGAGGTAGTAGGGCGCGGTGGTGCCGCCATCGGCGTGCATCTCCTGGAAATGCTTCCCGTCGGCGGCCACCGCATCGATCATCACCGGCGGGAACACCCCGGGGACCGCCGAGGAGGCGAGGATGAGGGCGCGGAACAGGTCGAGGGCCTTGGGACCGCCCGCCGTGGCGAGGGCGCCCATGTCCCAGAGCACCGGCCGCTCCTCGTCCACCGCCGTGGTGGCCACCAGGAGGCGGCGGCCCTTGGCGTGCTCGGCCGCCACGGCCTTGAGCAGCGCCGGGGTCACCGCCCGTTCGATCCGGCGCTTGAGCGGCCAGGTATCGGTGAGCGCCTCGGTGGTGCCGCCGAACTCGAAGACGTCGGCGGCGGAGATCTCGGTGTAGTTCTGGCGCAGGGCCGCGTCGCCGCGCGCCCCGATGAACGCGAAGGGGGCGATCATCGCCCCCGTGCTGACGCCGGTGACGATCCCGAAAGCCGGCCGCGTTCCGGCCTCGCTCCAGCCGTTGAGCAGGCCCGCCGCGAAGGCGCCGTTCTCGCCGCCGCCCGACAGAACCAGCCAGGGATCGCCGGCGGCGGAGGCGCCCGCGACGAGCGCGCGGAAGGCCGCCGCGTCGTCGCCCGCGATCCGGACCGTCGCGGGGAGCCGGTCGGGATGGGCGCTGGCCGCCTCGATCGCCGTATAGGCGGTGCGCTCGGTCTGCTTGCCGCGTTCCGTGGCGGAGGCGGGCTGCGGGAGGCCGAGACCGATGAGGACTGCGCAGAGCACGGCCCGGGAAAGACGGTCTGGCCTGATCGATGATCCGGACATGGGTCCGTCCTCGTCTGTGTTGAGGTGCCCGCCTCACTGTCAGAACGTGGGCCGGGGATTCACGTTCCGGCGCGGACGCCCATCGCGAGGACATGGCAAACGGATTGCGTGTGGCGGCACACCTTTACGCCGGGGGCGGCCTTGAACTAACCGCAGGGGCGGGCGCCGCTCTCCAAGGCCGCGCGCGTCAAGACCACGAAGATCGACCGCGAAGGTCGGACACCCGGAGCCAGAAACGCCCATGAAACTGCCACGCCGCTTCTTCCAGCCCCTCGCCGCCGGTGCGCCGGCCCCGTTCCGCGAGCTTCCGGTCAAGCTCGAGCGGATGATTCACTTCGTGCCGCCCCACAACGACAAGGTCCGCGCCCGTGTGCCGGAACTCGCCGCCACCGTCGACGTGGTGCTGGGCAACCTCGAGGATGCGGTGCCGATCGACCAGAAGGAGGCCGCCCGCAAGGGCTTCGTGGCGATGGCGCAGGCCACCGATTTCGCCGCCAGCGGCACCGGCCTCTGGACCCGGATCAACGCCCTCAACTCGCCCTGGATTCTCGACGACCTGTTCGAGATCGTCTCCCAGGTGGGGAACAAGCTCGACGTGGTGATGGTCCCCAAGGTCGAGGGGCCGTGGGACATCCACTACGTCGACCAGTTGCTGGCGCAGCTTGAGGCCCGGCACGGGGTGACCAAGCCGATCCTCGTCCACGCCATCCTGGAGACCGCCGAGGGGGTCGCCAATGTCGATGCCATCGCCTCCGCCTCGCCGCGCATGCACGGGATGAGCCTCGGCCCCGCCGACCTCGCCGCCTCCCGCGGCATGA
>JAKONB010000568.1 GCA_022702195.1 Beijerinckiaceae bacterium
GATCCCCACCACGCCGAGACCAAGGCCGCCGCCGCCGGCGCTGCGGGGGACCTCGCCCGCCTCGTCACCGCCTTCGTCCAACGCCTGTGAGAGGCCGCCCATGACGCCCCCCTTCGATCCGGCCGGACTCGCCAGACGCGCCCTGCCGCTGCTCGACCTCACCGATCTCAGTGACACCTGCACGGCCTCCGCCGTCGCGACCCTGTGCGACCGGGCGCGGGCGAGCGGCGTGGCGGCGATCTGCGTCTGGCCGCAATTCGTCTCCGCCAGCGCCGCGGCGCTGACGGGCAGCGGCGTGCGCATCGCCACCGTCATCAATTTCCCCGCCGGGGGCGAGGATATCGAGCGGGCGGTGGAGGATGCCTCCGAAGCCCTCGCCGACGGGGCCGACGAGATCGACCTCGTCCTGCCCTACCGCGCCTTCCTGGCCGGGGACGCGGCGACGCCCCGCGCCATGGTCGAGGCCCTGCGCGACATCTGCGATCGCGGCCGCCTGCTCAAGGTCATCCTGGAGACCGGCGCCCTCGCCTCACCCGACCGGATCCGCGCGGCAAGCCGGCTGGCGCTGGAGGCCGGCGCCGACTTCATCAAGACCTCCACCGGCAAGAGCGCGGTCTCGGCCACTCCCGAGGCGGCCGAGGCGATGCTGGGGGTGATCCGGGCGCATTCCGGCGCGCGGCCTCCGGGACTCAAGATCTCGGGCGGCCTGCGCAGCGTCGCCGACGCGGCCACCTATCTCGATATCGCCGACCGGATCATGGGGCCGGATTGGGTGCGGCCCGAGACCTTCCGCCTCGGTGCCAGCAGCCTGCACGCGCAGCTCGTCGCCGCCCTGGAGCCCTCCGCATGATGCTGCCGCAGGAATTGATCCGGGCCAAGCGCGACGGAAAAAGCCTCGATCCGGCCGAGATCGAGGGCTTCATCGCCGGGCTCACCGAGGGACGCGTCACCGAGGGGCAGGCGGCGGCCTTCGCGATGGCGGTGTTCTTTCGCGGTCTCTCCCTGCCGGAGCGCGTCGCGCTCACCCGTGCCATGACCCGGTCCGGCACCGTCCTGAGCTGGGCCCTGCCCGGTCCCGTCCTCGACAAGCATTCGAGCGGCGGCGTCGGCGATGCGGTCAGCCTCGCCCTTGCCCCGATGGTGGCGGCCTGCGGCGGCTACGTCCCGATGATCTCGGGGCGCGGACTCGGTCATACCGGCGGCACCCTGGACAAGCTCGCGGCGATCCCGGGCTACGACGCCACCCCCGATCTCGACCGCTTCCGGCGGGTCACCCGGGAGGTCGGCTGCGCCATCATCGGTCAGACGCCGGACCTCGCGCCCGCCGACCGGCGGCTCTACGCCATCCGCGACGTGACCGGCACGGTGGAGTCCCTCGACCTGATCACCGCTTCGATCCTGTCGAAGAAACTCGCGGCCGGGCTCGACGGGCTCGTCATGGACGTGAAGACCGGCTCGGGCGCCTTCATGGCCAGCCTCGCGGAGGCGCGAGCCCTGGGCGAGAGCATCGTCGGCGTCGCGAACGGCGCCGGACTGAGGACCGTGGCCCTGGTCACCGACATGGATTCGCCCCTCGCCTCGGCCGCCGGCAACGGCGTCGAGATCGCCTACACCATCGACTATCTCACCGGGCACGTCCGCGAACCGGCCTTTCACAGGGTCACCGTCGAACTCGCCGCCGAGATGCTGGTGCTCGGCCATCTCGCCAGCGATCTCCCCGCAGCCCGTCACCGGGTCGTGGCGGCCCTCGAATCCGGGCGGGCGACGGAGGTGTTTTCGCGGATGGTCGCGGCGCTCGGCGGGCCTGCGGACCTGGTGGAGCGGCCGGAGCACCACCTTCCGGCAGCGCCCGTCGTCAGAACCGTGGCCGCGCGCGAGGCTGGATGGGTCGCCGGTGTGGCGACGCGGGAAATCGGACTCGCCGTGGTGGCGCTCGGCGGTGGCCGCACCCGGCCGCAGGACGGGATCGACCCCGCTGTCGGGTTCACCGGCCTGAAGCGGGTCGGCGAGGCCATCGGTTCGGGAGCACCGCTCGGCACGATCCGCGCCCGCGACGCGGCGGCGGCGGACCGGGCCGAGGCGGCCCTGCTCGCCGCCTATCGCATCGATGAAGCTCCGAGCCAGCCCGATGCGCTCCTGCGCGACCGCATCGGCTGACGGTCAGTAGCGGTCGTAGCCGCGATAGAAGCCGTGACGGGGATGGTGGTGGTGGTGATGGCCCCAGCCGTCGCGACCACGCCCCCAGCCATGGCGCTCATGGCCCCGACCGGGATGATCCCAGCCGCCGCGCCCGCCACCCCAGCCGCGCTCGCCCCCACGATGACGGCCGCCACCATAACCGTAGCCGTCATCATGCGTGAGGATGAGGGCCGCATCCGCCTGGGTCGTGAGGCCGGCGCCGGCCGGGGCAGCCTGGGCTCCGCCGGCCAACAGTCCGGCCGCGACGGCGAGCGAAGCGGCCACGAGGCGACCGCGGCGCGAGAAGGCTGAGACACGAAACGTCATGGAAGTCTCCCGATCGTTTGAGCCGAGGACACCTCGGCCTTACGGGAAACCTAGCGGCACGCGCCTGAACGGCGGCGCCGCCGCGCGTTCAGCGCGCAGTCACGGGCGGCGATAGACCCAGACGCGGGCGGGCGGCAGGTTGAGCCAGACCCGGTTGGAGCGGCTCGCCGTGTAGGTCCCGGCATCGCAGCGGGCGGGAATCGGCGGCACCACCGCGTAGGTGAACTGCACGAACGGCGCGCCCGCATGCATCATGGCGTGGCCGGCATTCAGCAGGTCGAGA
>JAKONB010000575.1 GCA_022702195.1 Beijerinckiaceae bacterium
ATGGTGAACTCGATTCCGCCGAGCTACACCGGCGGCAACATCGACAATTGGCGCATCGGCAAGGGCGCGACGATGTATTATCCGGTTGCGGTACCGGGCGCCCTGTTCTCGGTCGGCGACCCCCATGCGAGCCAGGGCGATTCCGAACTCTGCGGCACCGCCATCGAGTGCTCGCTCACCGGCACCTTCCAGTTCATCCTGCACAAGAAGGTCGATCTCGCCGGCACGTCCCTGGAAGCCCTCGATTTCCCGATGATCGAGACGGCGGAGGACTGGGTGCTCTCGGGCTTCAGCTATCCGAACTACCTGCGTGATCTCGGCCCCGACGCGCAGAACGCGATCTTCCAGAAATCCTCCCTCGACCTCGCCATGCGCGACGCCTTCCGCAAGATGCGGCAATTCCTCATGCACGCGAAGGGGCTGACGGAGGACGAGGCGATCTCGCTCATGTCCATCGCCGTCGATTTCGGGATCACCCAGGTGGTCGACGGCAATTGGGGCGTCCATGCCATCGTCAAGAAGGCGATCTTTTCGGAGAGGACGGCCTGACCGGCTTCAGGTCGCGGAGCGCTCGCCCTCCGCGACCGCCGCCATCACCTGGCGAAAGATCCGGTCTGGCGCGAACGGGGTCGCGGTGAGGCGCGCGCCCGTCGCGTCGCGGATCGCGTTGGCCAGGGCCGGCGCGACGGGGTTGTAGGGCGATTCGCTCATGGACTTGGCGCCCAGCGGCCCGATGCGGTCGTGGGTGTCGGCGAACAGGACCCGCGTGTCGGGCACGTCGGCACAGGCGGGGATGTGGTAATTGCGAAACGTCTGCGTGAGCACGCCGCCCGCCGCGTCGAACCGGTAATCCTCGTAGAGCGCCGCGCCCAGCGCCTGGGCGACGCCCCCCTCCACCTGCCCCCGGCACTGCATCGGGTTGATCACCACGCCGGCATCCACGGCCTGGATGCTCGCCAGGATGCGGACCTCGCCGCTGATCGGATGCACGGCGACCCGGAACGCCTGGACGTTGAAGGCGACGGAACGCGGTGAGCCATCCGCCTCGGCCCGCGCCTCCAGCGGCGCCAGCGCCGAGAGCGGGACCGGGCCGGCGGGGGTCTCGACGATTTCGCCCGACAGGCGGCAGGCCCCCGGCGCAACCCCCATCCGGGCCGCCGCCGCCCGCGTGAGGGCATCGGCCAAGGCCGCCGCCGCGCGCAGATTCGCCTGGCCCGCGACCACGGTGCCGGTGCTGCCATAGGCGCCGGTGTCGTGCGCCACCGCGTCGGTGTCGGCCTGGATCAGGCGGATGCGGTCGGGCGTGGTGCCGAGCGCCTGCGCGGCGATCTGCGCGTGCACGGTGCTGGTGCCGTTGCCGAACTCGGCCGTGCCGATGGCGAGGGCGTAGCCATCGGCGTCGCGGCGGATCTGCGCGTGCGCGAAGTGGCCGCGCGGCGGGATCGTGTCGATCATCGCCATGGCCATCCCCTGGCCGGTGAGCCAGTCCGGCCCGGGCGGCGGCACGCCCGCATCCTCGGCGAGCGCCGCCTGGGCAAGATCGAGGCACTGGTCGAGGCCATAGGAACCGTATTGGACGTCGTGGGGTTCGAGGCTCGTGGCGACCATCGGGTCGCCCGGCCGCACGGCGTTGCGGCGGCGCATCGCGAAGGGATCGATGCCGAGCCCCCGGGCCAGCTCGTCCATGGCCGACTCGACCGCGAAGATCGTCTGACTGAGGCCGTAGCCGCGAAAGGCGCCCGCCGGCAGGGTGTGGGTGTAGACGCTGTGGCCGTCCACCCGCTTGTTCGGGCAGTTATAGGCGCTGATGCACTCGTTGCAGCCGTGGTGCAGCACGCCGCCGGCATGGTTGGCGTAGGCGCCGGTATTGGACAGGACGCTGAGCTGGATGGCCGTGAGGGTGCCGTCGGCCCGCGCGCCCATCTTCACCCGCACCCGCATGGGATGGCGCGTGGTGGTGGCGGTGAACTGCTCCTGACGCGTCAAGTCCCAGCGCACCGGCCGCCCGGTCCTCAGCACGGCCAGAGCGACGAGATCCTCGGTCAGCATCTCCTGCTTGCCGCCGAACCCGCCGCCGACCCGGCCGCACAGAACGCGGACCTGGCTTCGGTCGAGGTCGAACAGGGCGCAGAGGGCGTCGCGGGTCAGGAACGGCACCTGGGTCGAGGAGCGCAGCACGAGCCGGCCCTCCGCATCGCGCCAGCCGACGGCGCCATGCGTCTCGAGATGGGCGTGCTGCACGCGCTGGGAGACGTACTCCGCCTCGTGGATCAGGTCCGCCTGCGCGAACCCCGTCGCGACATCGCCGATGACGCCATGGGCCTCCGCCGCGAGATTCGGATGGGACAGGAGCGGCGGCGCGTCCGCGCCGGGCGGCGGTGGGGCGCGGTCCCTCGGGTCGTGCACCAGGGGGGCGTCGGGGCGGAGCGCCGCATCCGGATCGAACAGGGCCGGCCGTGGCTCGTAGGTCACGACGAGCGCCCGCACGGCGGCGTCGGCTGCCGCTTCGCTCTCGGCCACGACGGCCGCCACCCGCTGACCGACGAACCGGACGATGGAATCGAGGATCAGCGTGTCGGGCGCGTCGTCCGCCGGGTTCTCGTGACGCCCGGTGGAGAAGCGGCGTGCCGGGACGTCCGCATGGGTGAACACGGCGACCACGCCCGGAATGGCGAGCGCCGGCTCCCGATCGATACGAAGGATGCGGGCATGGGCATGAGGCGAACGCAACACCTTGAGGTGCAGCTCGCCCGGCACCGCGACGTCGAGGGTGTAGGGTGCCGTTCCCGACACCACCGCCGTGCTCGCCGGAGCCCGCAGGTTGCGTCCGACGGGCTCGCGGCAGGTTTGCGGCGCTTCCGCATGGGCCGTTCCCGCCACGGCGTCGCGGATGGCCCGGTAGCCGGTGCAGCGGCAGAGGTTGCCCTTCAGCGCCGTGCCGAGGTCCCGACGCTGGCCCTGATCGAGGCAGGCGGCCGTCATGATCATCCCGGGCGTGCAGAACCCGCACTGGAAGCCCTGCGCGTCGAGGAAGGCGTCCTGCATCGGATGGAAACGCTCCGGCGGCCCGCTTCCGGGTCCGCAGGGGCCAGCCAGTCCCTCGATGGTGGTGACGGCACGTCCCTCGGCCCTGAAGGCGGGCAGCAGACAGGAATGCACCGGCTCCCCGTCGAGATGCACGGTGCAGGCACCGCAATCGCCGGCATCGCACCCCTTCTTGACGCCGAACCAGCCCAGCGCGCGCAGGAGGGTCCGCAGACACTGGCCGGGATGGGGCGTCGCATCCTGCGCCTGGCCGTTGACGGTCAGTCTCATCGGGCGAGCTCCTGCCGGATGTCTTCCGCGAGATGGAGCGTGACATGCCGCCGCCAGTCCGGCGCCCCGTGCACGTCGTCGTACCAATCGCCGTCGGGAATCGCCCCCGCGATCCGCTCCCGCAGAACCTCCGGAGCGGGTGGTGCATCGAACCCGATGCGCACCGGGCGGCGCGTCGCCGCCGTCACCGTCAGGGCGAACGCACCGCCGCCCTCCCGCGTCGCGATGACCAGCGCCCCGGACCGTCCGTTCGGGCTCAGCGAGATGCGGCGGAACGCGGTGCGCCGGCACAGGGCCGCGGCCGGGAGGGTGATGGCGCGCAGGATCTCACCCGGACGCAGCGCCGTCCGCTGGGGGCCCCGCACGAAGTCGAGGACGCCGAGGTGCCGCTCGGTCCCGTCCGGCGTGAGGATCGTGCAGATACCGTCGAGGGCGGCGGCGAGGGCGATCATCGGGCCGGCCGGCAGGGCCATGCAGAGGTTGCCGCCCACCGTCGCCCGGTTCCAGATCTTGAACGAACCGAGCAGCGCCCGGCAGCACTGGCCGACGAGCGGGGCCGCGATCCACGCGCGGGGCAGGTCCAGCCGGTCGAGGTCCGCGATGGTGCAGGTGGCGGCCAGCGTGAGGCCATCGTCCGACACCGCATGAGACGGCCAGCCGAGGCCGGTGATGTCGATCAGGCGGCGCAGCTGCGGTTGCGGCTCCGAAAACAGCCAGGTCCCGCCGGCCAACCACGCATCGCCGTCCCGCCAGCGCGGCCATGCGTCGGCTGTCCCCAGGGGGACGATCGCGGTGATGCCAGAGAGATCCATTGCCGAGCCTACAGGCAAAACTCAGTCCACACACCCGGCGCCAATCTGATCGCGATCGGCAGGAAGCGCCACCACGCGTCGCTCCTTGGGTCCCGCCGTCACGGTCGGCCCGAGGGGGAGCGTCAACGGGGTGTGCTCGGACGGGCCGGGCGGCGGATGACGTGTGGCGGCGATGCCCTGTGGGGTCGCCAGCGATCGCCGACGACGAGGCCGGGGATTTCGTGGTGGCGCGGGATGGAGGGATCGTGGAGGCGGGGATGGCCCCAGTCGCGCGGGACGCCCGCGCGCAATGCCGGACCTTCCCTCCGACTGGGCGGTGTCCGGCCGGGGTGGGTTCGCGGGCGACGCCAGGATACTCCGTGATGGGGGCGGGCGAGCGGGATCGACCCGACGACGGTCAGCCTGGGACGCTGCCGATCAAGAATTTGACACTGCTTGAGCTCCCGGAGATAAAACCACGCAGAGGCACGCGAAGAGGCCATCATTCCGCGCTTCGCGAGTCGCGCCGAGCCGAATGCGTGCCCGTTCCATGCACGGAGAAGGCTTATGCGACGGGGCCGGAGCCCGGCCCATAAGATCGGTCGGGTCAGGGTCACTCCGTCCCGGGGCCTGCATCGAGATCGTGCCGCGATGTCTCTCGGGGAGATGTCCGTTGGGGATCCGATCGCCCGCGAGGGACATGCTGGAGGCTGTCGATGCGTTGTTTGGCGTCGCTGCGATATCTGGGATTGTGCGCCCTGAGCGTCTCGGGACCGCAGGCGGCGGAGATCCCACCCAAGGCCGTCGCGCCCTACACGGCGGACACGCATCCGAAGATCGCGCTCAAATGGGGCGTCGAGGCCCTTCCGCAAATCAACGCGCTTCGCGCCGCTGCGGCCCGCAAGGCCTCGGCGTCACGCGAGTGCGACCGCGTCTCGGCCGCCGAATTGCTGGATCTCCGAAGTGAAAGCCCTGCGCTCTGGACCGTTGCCGTCGCCTGCGCGAACGGAACGACGTTCGAGCTGCGCCAATCCGACCTGCCATACCGGTAACGTCACGCAACGATGTGTCGACCGACGATGAACGGACGGACCGGACAGAACGGCCCGAGAAAACGGGACTGCGGCACCCTCACCCGGAACGCGGACCGTTGTCAGCGATCCGAGAGTTACGGACAACGGTCCGTCTCCTGGCCGAGAATCACCTTGTCTTACGCCGAACGAGCAACTCCTTCGGTGAAAAATGCTCTCGGGTCTCTCGTCTAACGAGGCAGACGGATCATCCGGCCAGGCCGTCGGTCTGGCCCAGGCTTTAGACCCATGACGCGC
>JAKONB010000592.1 GCA_022702195.1 Beijerinckiaceae bacterium
CGTCCGCGGCCGGGGCCTCGGCAAGGGCGTAGAACGCGGCGCGGACGATCTCCTTCTTGCTCGCCTCCGGGTGCTTCTCCCGGATGGCCGCGCGGATCGCCTTCGGCGTCATCCCGGGCGTGACGACGCTGCGCATCGTCGCCGCGATCTCCTGCATCGATGCCATGGGTTCGTTCCTTCATGCGACGGGCCGCCCGCGCTCCGGCTCCGGCTTAACCCAAGTTACATTTCGATGACACGGCCACACTGCTGGCATATCGCCGACCAGACCTTGCCCGCGCCGCGCCGACCCCGTATCCCACCCGGGTTCCTTCACGAGACCGGAACCAACTCAGGGCGCACCTCTGCCAAGAGGCGCGCCTTTTTCGTCGGCGCCGATCCCGGCACGGGCGCTGCCGGATCGCATGGGATCATGCGTCGAGCGCCATCAGGCTGGCGTTGCCGCCCGCCGCCGCCGTGTTGATCGACACCGTGCGTTCCGCGAACAGGTCCGAGAGCTCGTAACCCGCCTCCGGATCGGAGGCCGTGGGGATCGACAGGATCGTGAGGATCGGCCCGTCGCGCTCGGCGATCCGGCGGACCAGCCCCGCGAGATCGGCCCGCTCGCCCGCATGCAGCACCCCGCCGAGGCCGGGCGCGCCCGCGGGATCCTCGGCGGGGACGATCCTCCGCAGGACCGCCGCGGGCAGGCCGTCGAGCAGGCCCGACGACGCCCGCTCCGCCGCGATCACCGCGCGCTGGCCGGTGGCCAGGATCGCGCCGAGCTGGCGCAGGGTTCCCGCCTCGTCCGAGGCGAGCGCCGCGATCGGGCCGCGCGGGCGGAGGCCGTAGCTGTTGCGCTCGCCGACCGGGCCCGGCAGCACCGATTCGGTCAGCGCGGGCATCCGGGCGAGATCGCGCTCGACCCGGGACGCGACCTCGGCGTGGCCCCGCTGCCGGAGCCAGCCGATGTAGGCCCGAGCGACCGGATCGACGACCGCCTCGGCCGGGGACCGGGCCGCGTCGGCGGGGGCATCGGCCCAGGACGGGGCCGGGCGCGTCATCAGCCGGCGGAGGTAGCGCGGCCCGCCGGCCTTCGGCCCCGTGCCGGACAGGCCCGTGCCGCCGAACGGCTGCACGCCGACGACGGCGCCGATGGTGTTGCGGTTGACGTAGACGTTGCCCGCCCCGATCCGGTCGAGGACGCGCGTCACCGTCTCCTCGATGCGGGTGTGCAGGCCGAAGGTCAGCCCGTAGCCGGTGGCGTCGATGGCGTCGACGAGGGCATCGAGGTCGTCCCGCCGGTAGCGGAGCACGTGGAGAACCGGCCCGAACACCTCGGCCTCCACGTCCGAGACCCGGTCGATCGCGATCACCGTCGGGGGCACGAAGCTGCCCGCGTCCAGGGCCGGATCCTTCCGCCCTTGCGGGTTCTCGCCCCCTTGCGCGATCGCGTGGCCCCGGCTCCGCATCGTCTCGACGTGGCGGAAGATCCCTTCGGCCGCCTCGGCGGTGATCACCGGGCCGACGTCGACGGACAGGCGCCGGGGATCGCCCACCGCGAGCTCGCGCAGGGCCCCGTGCAGCATGGCGAGCGTCCGCTCGGCGATCTCCTCCTGCAGGCACAGGATGCGCAGGGCCGACCAGCGCTGGCAGGCCGCATCGAAGGCAGATGCGATCACGTCGGCCACCACCTGCTCGGGCAGGGCGGAGGACTCCACCAGCATGGCGTTGAGGCCGCCGGTCTCGGCGACCAGGGGAATCGGCTGGCCCTGCGGGGTCAGGCGCCCGGCGAGCCGCGCCTGGATCCGCCGCGCCACCGCGCCCGATCCGGTGACCATCACGCCCCCGATGCGCGGATCCGCGACCAGGGCCTCCCCCACCGCGCCGTCGCCGGGCAGGAGCCGCAGCGCGTCGTGGGGAATGCCGGCCGCGTGCAGCAGCCGCACCATCTCGGCGGCGATCAGCGGCGTCTCTGGCGCGGGCTTGGCCAGCACCGCGTTGCCGGCGGCCAGGGCCGCCGCCACCTGGCCGGTGAAGATGGCGAGCGGAAAATTCCACGGGCTGATGCACAGGATCGTCCCGAGCGGCGGCGGATCGCCGGCGCTCAGGGTGCGGACCGCCTCGGCCGCGTCGTAGCGCAGAAAGTCGACGGCCTCGCGGATCTCCGACACGGCGTTGGCGAGGGACTTTCCGGCCTCGCGCACGATCAGTCCGATCAGCACCGGCATCCGCGCCTCCAGCGCGTCGGCGGCGCGGGTCAGGCAGGCGGCGCGGTCGGCCACCGGCACGGCCGCCCAGGACGGGGCGGCCCCAACCGTCGCCGCCAGCGCGGCCGCGATCGCCGCCGGGCCGGCGGGCCGGACCCAGCCGACGCGGTCGCGCCGGTCGGCCGGATTGCGGATCGGTTCGGCCGCGGTCTCGCCATCCCCCGGGGCCTCGCTGGGCGCGGCCGTCCAGGGGCGGGTGCGGCTCTCCGCCAGGGCCGCCTCGAGCCCGGCCAGGACCTGGGCGTCGGTGAGGTCGAGCCCGGCGGAATTGACCCGCGCCGCCCCGAACAGGGCGCGCGGCGGCCGGATGTCCGGGTGGGGCGCCCCCATCGGTTCGGCGGCCCGCACCGCCGCCACCGGATCGGCGACGAGATCGGCCACCGGCACGGCGGGATCGGCGATCCGGTGGACGAAGGAGGCGTTGGCGCCGTTCTCGAGGAGCCGGCGCACCAGATAGGCCAGCAGGGTCTCGTGGGTGCCCACCGGCGCGTAGATGCGGCACGGCCGGCCGAGCTCGGCCCGCACCATCTCGTAGAGCGGCTCGCCCATGCCGTGCAGGCACTGGAACTCGTAGGCGTCGGGCGGGGCGTCCGGCCCCGCCAGGGCGACGAGGGAGGCCACCGTCCGGGCATTGTGGGTGGCGAATTGCGGAAACACCGCGTCGGGGGCGGCCAGGAGCCGGGCGGCGCAGGCGAGATACGAGACGTCGGTGTGGCGCTTGCGGGTGAAGACCGGGAAATCGGACAGGCCGTCCACCTGGGCGCGCTTGATCTCGGTGTCCCAATACGCCCCCTTGACGAGGCGGACCGGGAATCGCCGGCCGCTGCGCCGGGCCAGAGCGACGAGCCAGTCGATCACGAAGGGCGCGCGCCGGCCATAGGCCTGCACCACGAAGCCGAGGCCGTCCCAGTCCGCCAGGTCGGGATCGTCGGCCAGGGCTTCGAGGAGGTCGAGGGAGAGGTCGAGCCGGTCGGCCTCCTCGGCATCGATGGTGAGGCCGATCGCCCGCGCCCGCGCCGATGCGGCGAGGTCCTTCAGCACCGGCAGCAGCTCGGCCATCACCCGGCCGTGCTGGGCGCGGACGTACCGCGGGTGGAGCGCCGAGAGCTTGATCGAGATCCCCGGCCCGTCCTGCGGACCGCGCCCGCCCGAGGCCGCCCCGATGGCCTGGATCGCCTCCGCATAGGCGGCGCGGTAGCGGCCCGCATCCGCCGCGTTCATCGCCGCCTCCCCGAGCATGTCGTACGAATAGGAGAAGCCCTTGGCCTCCATGGGGCGCGCCTGGACCAGCGCCTCCGCGAGGGTGCGGCCGATGACGAAATGCGCCCCCATCATCCGCATGGCGCGGTCGATCCCGGCGCGGATCAGGGGTTCGCCGCCCCGCCCGATCAGGCGCGTCAGCGCGGCCCCCAAGCCGGCCTCGTCGCCGGGGGCCACGAGCCGCCCGGTGACCGCGAGACCCCAGGTCGCGGCGTTCACGAAGAGCGACGGGCCGTGGCCGCGATGCGCCGTCCAGTCGCCGGTGCCGATCGTGTCGCGGATCAGCGCGTCGCGCGTGGCCGCATCGGGGATGCGCAGCAGGGCCTCGGCCAGGCACATCAGCGCGATCCCCTCCCGGGTGGAGAGCGCGTAGGCGTGGATCAGCGCCGCGACGCCGCCGGTGGGGGAGTTCCGCCGCAGGCCCTCCGCGAGGCGGGCCGCCAGGGCGACGGTGGCCGCCTCCCGCTCCGGCGCGGGATCGCGGGCGGCGGCGAGGTCGGCCATGAGGTCCGCCATGCAGGCCGTCTCGCTGCGCCGATAGGCGGCGGTGATGGCCGCCCGCAGGGGCGTGACCGCCCGCAGGGGCTCGATCACTTGCGGAGGCTCGATCACCCGCGGGGGCTCGATCACCCGCGGGGGCTTGGCCGGTCCGGAAACGCGCTGCGGCATCGGGCGACTCGTCCTGGAAACGGCACGGATCCTACAGCATCGTCCCGAAAGGGAATCTCCGGCTTTCGGGACGATGCGACATCGGGCGCAGGCGCCGCCCGGGGTCGCGCCGTGCCGCCCGCGCCCCGTAGGGCGGAGGCCCTCGCCCCGGCCGAGCCCGCGTCCCGGCCGCCGAGCGGCGGCGGTTCGCCGCGACGCCACCGCCCCTGCGGTTGACGAAGCCGTTCCCCACGCCCTAGACAAGGCGGCCCTCGAGGGCGGAAGACCGTGCCTGCCCCGATGCCGCGAGGATTCGCTTCGCTCAGGGCAACGCTCCGGAAGGGTGGCCGAGTGGTTTAAGGCAGCGGTCTTGAAAACCGCCGTGGGGGCGACTCCACCGTGGGTTCGAATCCCACCCCTTCCGCCAATTTTGACAATGCGAACAATCGATTAGCTAACCATCGCGATATGTGGCCCCGGCGTTGGAGTTGAGATTCGTGGGCAATGCATGGACAAATCCGGCTCTTGATAGCTGGGAGTTTGTCCATGCCGCGTCCGAAGGAGCTACCAGCTGGGTTTGAGCTTCTACCGTCACAAAGCCTACGCGCTCGCGTCCGGATCAAGGGACACGAGAAAGTCGATCGGACTTTCCCTCTAAGGGGTAGCCCCACCCGTGAAGCCTTGGATGAGCAGTTCGAGGCAGCCGAGGCTTGGTACAACGAAACCGTCCGCCGCATCCAAAGAGGAACGTACGTCTCCAGCCGGGAGGCCGAGACCACGACCCTTGCGTGGCCTGCCTCCTGAAAAGTGGTCCTCCCTGAGGTATGGCTTCGAGC
>JAKONB010000600.1 GCA_022702195.1 Beijerinckiaceae bacterium
GAAGGACGTCAGCCCGATCCTCACCGCGACCCTGCGGGAATCGACCATGCTGATGCTGATCATCGGCATGTCGCTGCTCTACGCCTACGTGATGAGCTACCTGCACATCTCGCAATCGGCCGCCGCCGCCATCGTGGCGATGCAGCTCTCCCCCTGGGTGCTGCTGGTGACGATCCTCGGCCTGGTGATCCTGCTCGGCTTCTTCCTGCCGCCGGTCTCGATCATCCTGATGACCGCGCCGATCATCCTGCCGCCGCTCAAGGCCGCGGGGTTCGATCTGGTCTGGTTCGGGGTGGTGATTACCATCACCATGGAGATGGGGCTGATCCACCCGCCGGTGGGCCTCAACATCTTCGTCATCAAGAACATCGCCCCCGACATCCCGCTGAAGGACATCATCTGGGGCACCCTGCCCTTCGTGATCCTGATGGCGGTGGCGATCCTGATCCTGTGCCTGGTGCCCGGCATCGCCCTGTGGCTGCCGAACTGGCTGCTGCCGTCCACGCGGTAAGGGCGCGGGATCGGAGAGCGTCGAGGGCGGTTCGAGCGACGGTTCGGGCCGCCCTTCCTTTATGAAACGGGTCTCCCTCCGCATCGGCTCGGCACCGAGCAGGTCCGTTTTGAACGCGGCCTCCAGCGGCCCGAGCCCCTTACGGCTCGTCGAAGGGCGGAGTTCGAGACCTTGGCCGCCCTTCCGGAGGGCGCTATCGATGCGCCCGGCGTCACCGCCGTCTCGGCCACCGTCGTTCCACGGACCTGTGCATGAGTCTCGAATCCGTCCGGGCCTTCTTCGCCGAGAAGGCGCCCGACATCACGGTCATCGAGCTGGCCACCAGCACGGCCACCGTGGCCGAGGCCGCCGCCGGCCACGGGGTCGCGCCGGCGCAGATCGCCAAGACGCTCTCGATCCGCATCGGCGATCGGGTCGCCCTGGTGGTGACGCGGGGCGACGCACGCCTCGACAACCGGAAGGCCAAGGCGGCGTTCGGCGGCAAGGTCCGGATGCTCGATCTCGGCGAGGTCGAGGCGATCACCGGCCACCCGGTGGGCGGCGTCTGCCCGTTCGGATTGATCGCGCCGCTGCCGGTCTATTGCGACGTGTCGCTCAGGGCCTTCGACGCGGTCGTGCCCGCCGCCGGCAGCACCCACAGCGCCGTGCGGATCGCACCGGATCGCATGGCCGCGCTGACCGGGGCCGCGTGGGTCGATGTCTGCCAGGAGCCGGGGTGAGCGGAGGGGTCAGCGCCCCGTCCAGTTCGGCGGCCGCTTGGCCAGGAACGCTTCCATCCCCTCGCGAAAATCCGCGCTGGTGTAGCACATCCGGATGAGGTCGTCGCCGGGGCGCTCGCCCACGGTCTCGTCCGCCGCCTGGAGCCGGCGCAGGCCCTCCTTGGTGGCGCGCAGGGTCAGGGGCGCGTGGCCGGCCACCAGCTCCGCCAGTGCGGTGGCGCGCTGGCCCAGGGCGGCGGCATCCTCCACCGCCTCGCCGACCAGGCCGATGGCCAAGGCCTCCTCGCCGCCGACGAGACGGGCGGTGAAGATCATGTCCCTGACCCGGGCCGGGCCGATCAGGCCGGAGAGCCGCTGGAGATTGCTCAGCGACAGGCAATTGCCCAGCGTCCGCGCGATGGGAAAGCCGAACCGCGCGTCCCGCGTGGCGATGCGCAGGTCGCAGGCCGCCGCGATGGCGGCCCCGCCGCCGGTGCAGGCGCCCGCCACCGCCGCGATGGTCGGCACGCGCAGGCGCTCCAGCGCGCCCAGCACCCGGTCCATGAAGCGCTCGTAATCGAGGGCGTCCTGCGCGGTCGCGAAGCCGCGGAACTGGGCGATGTCGGTGCCGGCCGCGAAGGCCTTCTCGCCGGCTCCCGTGACGATCAGGGCCTTGATCGTCGCGTCCGCCTCGATCCGGGCGCAGAGGTCGATCAGCCCCTGATACATCCCGAAGGTCAGGGCGTTGCGGGCCTGGGGCCGGTTGAGGACGATGCGGGCGACGCCCATCGCCCCGGTGGTGAACAGGATCTCGTCGGTGGCGCTCATGGCGGCTCCGGGGCGGGGGCACGGAAAAGGCTGGTCTGCCCCTCCGCGCCGCCGGGATCAAGCGGGGGCCTGTGGGCGCGGCCGCCGCCTCCGCGCCCGGCGCGCGCCGGCCGGTCTCAGAAGACCGACGGCACGTGCATCTCCGGCGGCACCGGATGGCGGATGTAGTCGTCGTGGCGCTCGCGCGGCGGCAGCTGGACCGGCGGATGCGCAACCTCGCCGTAGGGGATCTGCGCCAGCAGGTGGCTGATGCAGTTGAGGCGGGCCCGCTTCTTGTCGTCGGCCTCCACCACCCACCACGGCGCCTCGGGGATGTGGGTGCGCTCCAGCATCGCCTCCTTGGCCTTGGTGTAGTCCTCCCAGTGGCGGCGCGACTGCACGTCCATCGGCGAGAGCTTCCACTGCTTGAGCGGGTCGTGGATGCGCATGTTGAAGCGGAATTCCTGCTCCTCGTCGGTGATCGAGAACCAGTATTTCAGCACGACGATGCCGGAGCGGACCAGCATGCGCTCGAATTCCGGCACGGAGCGGAAGAATTCCTCCACCTCGTCGGGGGTGCAGAAGCCCATCACCCGCTCGACGCCGGCGCGGTTGTACCAGGAGCGGTCGAACAGCACGATCTCGCCGCCGGCGGGCAGGTGGGCCACGTAGCGCTGGAAATACCATTGCGTCCGCTCGCGCTCGCTCGGGGCCGGCAGGGCAGCGACCCGGCAGACGCGCGGGTTGAGGCGCTGGGTGATGCGCTTGATGGCGCCGCCCTTGCCGGCGGAATCGCGGCCCTCGAAGATCACGACCACGCGCAGCTTCTGGCTCTGCACCCAATCCTGAAGCCGGACCAGCTCGTGCTGGAGCCGGAACAGCTCGCGAAAATAGACCTTGCGGTCGATCCCCGCCGGGCGCGGCGTGGTGGTGATCGTGTCGGCCAGACGGTCGAGGCGCTCCTCCTCCATCTCGAGTTCGAGTTCCTCGTCGAAATCGTCGGCGACCTCCCGGCGGATCGCCTCGACGTTCACCTTCCCCTGATCCATGCCGCAGCCCCATCGTCGATCGCGAATCCGGGGCGCCTTAGATCAGGCGCATGTGACAGTCCTGCTACGAAGCCCGGCGCGGGCCGGCGCGTCATGACAGTGTCGCCTGGGCTTGCGATGTGCCGAGGCGCGATGTCGGCGCTTTGCCGGCAAGGAACCGCCGGACGATCATGCCGCGCCTGCTCACCGACGAGGCGGCCCTGCCGGGCCTCCTGTTTGCCCTGCGCTTCGACGGGGAGGGTCGGGGCACGCCCATCGTCACCGCCGCCGACCTTCCCGCCTTCGAAGCCTGCGACGACGGCTTCGTCTGGCTGCATGTGGACCTCATCGACGCGCGCCTCGTTGCCCTGATCGAGACCGGGCGGCTCGGGCCGCCGCACCTGGCCGCCGCCACCTTCGAGCGGGACGACCACCAGCGCGTGGTGGTGGAGGGCGAGGGCCTCGGCGTGGTGATCGCCGACCGGGAGCGGGCCTTCGGCGGCGATGTCGGCGAGGAGCCGAGCGGCCGCCTCCATTGCGTGCTCGGCCCGAATTTCCTGGTCAGCGGCCGGCGCCACGCCACGGCGGGGGCGGAGGCCGCCCGCGACGCGGTGCTGGCGGGAACCCGCGCCACCTCGCCGGCCCGGCTCCTCGAACTCTTCGTCGCCGGCGTGGTCGCGTCGCTGGCGGCCTCCGCCAAGCGGTTCTCCGGCGAACTCGATGCCATCGAGGACCGGATCCTCGACGAGGGCCGCCCCGAGGATCCGCGGCCCCTGGCGCAGGTCCGGCGGCAGGCCGTGCGTCAGCAGCGCCAGCTCGCCGGCCTCGCCGCCGTGTTCCACCGCCTCGAGGCCGAGACCGACGAGGAGGACGACGCGCTGCCCGAATCGGTGGTGACCATGGCGGCCCGCGTGGTCCAGCGGCTCGATTCGCTCCACCGCGACATGCACGTCCTGTCCGAGCGCGCCCGCCTGCTGCAGGAGGAGATCGCCGGCCGCACCGCGGCGGAAGCCAACCGGCAGCTCTTCACTCTCTCGGTGCTCACCGCCCTGTTCCTGCCGCCAACCCTGGTGACCGGCGTGTTCGGCATGAACACCAAGGGCCTGTTCCTGGGGGATTTCGAGGAGGGGTCGCTGATCGCGCTCGCGATAGGTGCTTTATCCGCGCTCGCCGTCTATGGGGTGATCCGTCGCCTGGGGCTGATCAGACCCAGGGCGTGAGAGCCGTCGCCCGCAAAGGGCCGCGACCGCACCCGCATTCGAAGCGCCGGTCCGGCAGGAATGCGCGACACACGGAATTCGGCCCTGCTGGCGATCGTGACGCGATCGCGGAAGGGCCAGCGTCATCCAAGCGTCACGCCCCGTCGTAAACGGTGGCGCCACACCTCCCACGGAGCCTTTTCCCGCATGGACTTCTTCCGCCGCTTCACCGTGCTGATGTGCGCGCCGAACTTCGATCCGGACGATCTCGAGGGCGTGCGGGTCCAGCAGATCATCGGCTCCGTCGAGAAGCTCGGCTTCGAGGTCGTCCGGGCCCGCCGGGTCGAGGACGCGGCCATCGCGGTCCAGACCGACTCGGCCATCGGCTGCATGGTGGTGGATTGGGGCAAGCGCGGCCTGGACGGCAAGGCGGCGGCCCTCATCAACCTGATGCGCAAGCGCGGGCTGGAAATGCCCATCGTGATCATGGTCCGAAGGAAGCGCCTGGAGGACATTCCCGTCGAGGTGCTCGACTTCATCGACGGCTACATCTTCCTCGCCGAGGAGACCCCCGACTACATCGCCCGCGGCCTGGTGAGCCGGGTGAAGCAATATGCCGAGACGCTGAAGACCCCGTTCTTCGGCGCGCTGGTGGATTACGCCGAGCAGGGCAACCAGCTCTGGACCTGCCC
>JAKONB010000006.1 GCA_022702195.1 Beijerinckiaceae bacterium
GTGCGCCTCACCCGTCTGATCTGCCGCGACTTTCGCAATCACGCCGATCTCGACCTCACGGTCGGACGACGCTTCGTCGCCCTGGTGGGCGAGAACGGGGCGGGCAAGACCAACCTGCTGGAGGCGATCTCGCTGTTCTCCCCGGGCCGGGGCCTGCGCCGCGCCGATCTCGGCACGATGGCGCGCCTCGGCGGTGCGGGGGGCTTCGCCGTCTCGATGAGCCTGGCGGGGCTGGAGGACGAGCACCGGATCGGCACCGGCTACGAGCCGCCCGGATTCGACGGCCGCGCCGCGCGGCTCTGCCGGATCGACGGCGCCACGGCGCCCTCCCCCGTGGCCTTCGCCGAATTCCTGCGGGTGGTCTGGCTGACCCCCGATCTCGACGGGTTGTTCCGGGGGCCGGCGGGCGACCGCCGCCGCTTCCTCGACCGTCTGGTGCTCGCCGTGGATGCCACCCACGGCGCCCGCGTCAACGCCATGGAGCGGGCGCTGCGCTCGCGCAACCGCCTGCTGGAGGAGCGTTTCAACGACGGCCAGTGGCTGGATGCCATCGAGCGCGAGGTCGCCGAGCTCGGGGTCGCCGTGGCCCTGGCCCGCCGCGAGACCGCCGAGCGCCTCGACCGCCTCATCGCCGAGGGCCGCGACGATGCCCAGCCCTTCCCCTGGGCGAGCCTGCGCCTGGAGGGCGATCTCGACGACCTCGTGGCGGTGTGGCCGGCCATCGAGGCGGAGGACCGCTTCCGTCTGGCCCTGCGCCAGGGCCGCGCCCGCGACCGCGCTGCCGGCCGCACCCTGAGCGGTCCGCAGACCAGCGACCTCGTGGTCCGGCACGGCCCCAAGGACGTGCCCGCCGCCACCGCCTCCACCGGCGAGCAGAAGGCCCTGCTCATCGGCCTCGTCCTCGCCCATGCGCGTCTGGTCCAGGCCATGTGCGGCCTGAGCCCGATCATCCTGCTCGACGAGGTCGCCGCCCATCTCGATCCGCGCCGCCGCGCCGGCCTGTTCGATGCGCTGGAAGCCCTGTCCGGGCAGGTCTGGATGACGGGGGCGGACCCGGCCCTGTTCGCGGAGCTGGAGGGCCGCGCCGACATGGTGACGGTCGCCGACGGGCGCATCGCCGGCCCCTGAGACGCCCGCAGGTCAGCGGCCCAGGAGGAGATCCCAGTATTCGTAGCGGGTCGGATTGTCCGGGCACAGGCCGCCGCCGCATTCCGCCAGGGTCGAGCCGGCATTGGCCAGCGTCACGGCGAGGAACAGGATCACGCTCGCCGCCTCGAACGCGCCGCTCCGGGCTGGCGCGGGCGGCGCTGCGAACTGGGAATCCCACAGGCACAGGAGGGCGGCCGCCACGACGATCCCGACGAAAGCGATGAGTGCCCAGACGTAGAAGTGGAGGCCGAACAGGTCGGCGCCGTAGGCGCCCGTTCCGGGCACGATGTGCAACAGGGTCTGCCGTGCGGCGATGGCCGCTCCCACCACCGCGCTCAGGATCACCACGGCGTAATGCGACGGGCGCGGACCGATGCAGGCATTGAGCGCGAGCCCGGTCCCGGCCGCCACGAAGGCGAGGCGCTGGAGGATGCAGAGGGGACAGGGCAACTCGCCCAGCGCGAGCTGATAGCCGAAGGCCACCAGCAGGATGGCGCTGCAGCCGAGGAGCCCCAGGGCGTTGAGGAGACGGGCCTGTTGGAAGGTCATGATCGCCCCGGCGCCTAGAAGTCGAGGTGCAGGACGTCGGAGGCGTGCGCGCGGAACAGCATCAGCACGCCGACCAGCGACGCGGCCCACAGGCCGAGCGCCCATCCGCGACGGCCGGCCAGGGCCGCTCCGGTGGCCCCCGCGAAGCCCAGGAAGGGGACGAACATCATGGCGGCCTCGAACCTAAGCGTGGAGGGGTTGCCCCGAACGGGCGAGGCCTCGGCCTACCCGACGCTCCCTTTCCGTCGGTTTAAGGGGCGCTGCATCAGATCTCCAGGACGTCTCCGCTTCCGCGACCCGCGCTCCGGCCGTCGCCGGATCGGTGGCGGGTGGTCCCGCCGGGGCCTGCCGACCCCGGCCCGCGCCGCCATCCTCTCGGCCAGACGATTCACCGCCTCGCCTCGGATGTTCAGAGGCATTATGGTCGGTCCTGTGTAGACGCTCCGATCCTATTGCCGACACACCGGCGCCTGAAGCCGGTCCCGTTCGAGCGCCCATCCCAGGATTCCCATGACAAGCCGCCTCGACGAGGCCCGCGCCGCGTTGAAAAAGACCTTCGGCTACGACGATTTCCGCCCCGGCCAGGACGAGGTGATCGGCGCGGTCCTCGACGGGACCGACGTGTTCGCGGTGATGCCCACCGGCTCGGGCAAGTCGATGACCTACCAGCTGCCCGCCCTGGTGGAATCCTCCCTCACCGTGGTGGTCTCGCCGCTGATCGCGCTGATGCACGACCAGGTGCAGCAGATGCTGGGCTTCGGCGTCGCGGCCGCCACCCTGAACTCGTCGGTGGCGGAATCGACCTCGCGCGAGACCTGGCGGCAGATCCGCTCCGGCGACCTCCGGCTGCTCTTCGTCTCCCCCGAGCGGCTGATGATGGAGGGGTTGATGGACGCCCTGCGGGGCGTCGGAGTCCGGCGGCTCGCCGTGGACGAGGCCCATTGCGTCTCGCAATGGGGACACGATTTCCGGCCCGAATACCGCGACCTGTCGCGCGCCCGCGAGGCGCTCGGCAACGTCCAGACCGTGGCGCTCACCGCCACCGCCGACAAGGCGACGCGGGCCGACATCACCGAGCGGCTGTTCCCGGCGGGCCGGGAGCTCAAGGCCTTCGTCCATTCCTTCGACCGGCCGAACATCCGCCTGACCTTCGTGCCGAAGGACAACCCGACCCGGCAGATCGAGCGCTTCCTCAAGCACCGCCGCTCCGAGAGCGGGATCATCTACTGCTCCTCGCGAAAACGCACGGAGCAGCTCGCCGAGAGCCTCGCCAAGGACGGGTTCAACGCCCTGCCGTATCACGCCG
>JAKONB010000020.1 GCA_022702195.1 Beijerinckiaceae bacterium
CGAAGCTGTGCTTGATCGGGCCGGTTTCGACGGTGCCGCGCAGGCCCGCCTCGGCGGTCTGATTGACGATATGGAACGGCAGGTAGCTGATCGGGTCGCGATAATCGCCGCGCGCGTTGAAGATCGCCAGCACGCCGCCGAAATATTCCTGACGGAAATCCGAGGCGCCGTAGGCGCCGTAGAGCGTCAGCTCCGGCGCGAGGTCGTACTCGATCCGCGTGGCGATCTGGCGGCTGGCGCTGTCGCGGTACTCCCAGGGCTGGTGCTGGTTCAGCGTCAGGTCCGGCGCGCGCGGGATGCGGAATCCGGCGGCCACCGAGCGGTTGCGCAGCGGTGAGGTGACGTCGAGTTCCTGATATCCGAGATCGAGACTCGCCCGCAGGCGCTCACCGCGATAGTCGAGGGCCAGCGACGCGACGCCGAGATGCAGGCTCTGATTGTCGATCGGCGTGTTGCCGTTGTTGAAGGCGCCGTTGAAGCGGATGCCCCATTCCTTGCCCGCGCCGAAGCGCCGGCCGATATCGATCGCCTTGTAGATCTGGGCGTCCGACGCGTAGCCGAGGGTGACGCGGGTGAGGGGCTCGTCGCCCGCGCGCTTCGGGATCAGGTTGATCACGCCGCCGATATTGCCGAAGGGCGGCACGCCCGAGAGCAGGGTCGAGGGTCCGCGCAGCACCTCGACGCGCTCGATCGGCTCGATTGCCGGGTTGAAATTGTCCGCGACGCCGAACAGGCCGTTGAAGGCGATGTCCTGGGCGAAGACCGGGAATCCGCGGATGAAGAAGCCGAGGATGCCCGAGAAGGCCGGCACGTTGGTGCGGATCGACGGATCGTTGTTGACCACGTCCTGCACGTTGCGCGCCTGCTGGTCGCGGATGAGTTTCTCCGTGTAGCTCGTCGCACTGAACGGTTGGTCGAAGACGTTGCGGTTGCCCAGGAGCCCGAGGCGCGAGCCGGTGGCGACGCCGCCGCCGGCATAGGGCGCGGGCGGCGGCCCCACCACCGCGTTGGGGTTGGCGAGCGCACGCCCCGGCCCGCCGGAACCCTGTACCGACAACTCGTCGAGTTGCACCGCCGATTCCCCCTGAGCGAGAGCCGGTGCGGCGGCGGCCACGGCGGCGGCCATGAGGCCGAGCCCCCAACCTTTCCGCCGAGCCGGACGGTGCCGCCCGACCTTTCGGGATCCGCTCATCTGACACTCCAGCACACGCGAGACGATCGGCTCCGCGCCGGCGGGCAGCGAGCCGGTCCGGCGCCTCGATGAAGCGCAGCCGAACTCTGGGTGGATACGGACGCGCCACGCTCTATCCCGTCCAAATTCAAATCATGTCAACCAACAATCTTTCGCGATCAAGCTTCAATGCGATCCCGTGGCGCGATTGATCCATTATTTTCATTGAATTATTATAATTTATAAATGAAAGGCCGTACCTATCCCTGACGTCGTCACGTCTCTTGCCAATCCGGCCGCGTGAGGCGGGGCGGGCGGCCCCATCCAGGGTGAGAGACCGCATCGGACCGTGGCGCCATGAAGCATGCGGGACCGGGAACGTCGGCGGGCGACATCCGTTCGGTTTCGTTTGAGCGGGAACCCCTCGCCTCGGGGCGCTGCCGCCGCAGCGCGGCGCCCCCCACCGGTTCCCGCCCCAATCTGCCCGACCCGGAGTTTCTCCCAGGTGCTGAAACCCTATCCCCGTGCCGGCGGCCCCGTGGAACGCGAGGACGGATATCTCCCCCTCGAAGCCTATGCGGCGCTCGGCGAGGGCCGCTCGGTGGCCCTGTCGGGGGCCGACGGGTCGATCGACTGGTGGTGCTGTCCCAACCTCGATTCCCCGCCCCTGTTCGACCGCCTGCTCAGCCCGGAGGCCGGCGGCTATTTCGCGGTGACGCCGGAGGGCCCCTTCACCACCGAGATTGGATACCGGGACGGGAGCAACGTCCACGAGACCGTGTTCACCACTCCCACCGGCCGCGCGCGGTTGACCGAAAGCCTCAACAGCGGTCCGGCCGGGCGGCTGCCCTGGGCGGAACTCGCCCGCCGCATCGATGGGCTGGAAGGCCGCGTGCGCCTGCGGGTCGACCTGGTGTTCGGAACCCGGGGCGACACCGCCGGCCCGTTCCTGTCCCGGAATGCCAGCGGCAACGCCTTCCACGTGGCGGGCCTGATGGGGCTGTTCCGCACCAGTGACGGCATCCGCATCGAGACCGCCGACGACCACGCGATCCGGGCGCATGTGGAGGTCGCCGCCGGCCAGAGCGAACTCGTCGCCATCGTGGCCGGCGAGCACGAACCGCTGGTGGTCGCGCCGGTGGCGGATATCGACCGGCGGATCGACGTGTCTTGCGCGGCGTGGCGCGACTGGACCGAGCGCCTGGGCTATGACGGCCGTTACGGCGAGCATGTGGAGCGCAGCGCCCTGGCGCTGAAGCTCCTGCTCTACTCCCCCACCGGGGCCATCGCGGCGGCGGCCACCACCTCGCTGCCGGAAGGGATCGGCGGCAGCAAGAACTACGATTACCGCTACGCCTGGATCCGCGATGCCGGCTACGTCATCAAGGCGTTCCTGCGCCTCGGGGCGCACGCCGAATCCAGCGCGGCGCTCACCTGGCTGGTCCGCCGCCTCGAGGAGCACGGCGCCCAGGTTCTCTATACCCTGGACGGCGAGCGCGTCTCCGAGGAGGCCGAACTCGACCTGCCCGGCTACCGCCGCTCCCGCCCGGTGCGGACCGGTAATGCCGCCTCCGGGCAGCACCAGCACGGCATCTACGGCGACATCTTCGAGACCGCCGAACGCTTCGTGGCCAATGGCGGCATGCTCGACCTGCGCAGCGGTGCCCTGCTGGCACGGCTGGCCGACGAATGCGCCGAGAAATGGAAGCTGAAGGATGCGGGGATCTGGGAGCTGCCGGACGCGCAGCACTATACCGGATCCAAGATCAGCTGCTGGCAGGCTTTGGCCCGCGCCGTGGAGATGGCCGAGAAGGGGTATCTGCCCGGCACCTGCCTGGATCGCTGGTCCCGCACCCGCGACCGCATCGCGGAATGGATCGAAGCCCATTGCTGGTCGGAGGCTCAGCAGGCCTACGTGATGTATCCGGGCAGCGAGAAGCTCGACGCCTCCCTGGTCCTGGCGGTCCGCTTCCGGTTCGGCAGCCCCGAACGCCTGCGGGCGACCTGCGCGGCCATCGACCGCGAACTCGGCCGGGGTCCGTACCATTACCGCTATACGGGGGTGGAGGCCGAGGAGGGTTGCTTCCTGGCCTGCAGCTTCTGGCTGGTGGAGGCCATGGCACTGCTCGACCAGAAGCCGGAGGCCGCGGCCAAGTTCGAGGCCCTGGTGGCGGCGCTCGACCGCAATTCCGGCACCTACGCGGAGATGGTCGACCCGGAGACGGGGGCGTTCCGGGGCAACCTGCCCCAGGGCCTCAGCCACCTTGCCCTGATCCAGGCGGCCGCCACCCTGTCGGGCATGGAATTGTAGGGCGCGTCACGCCACCAGGCGGGCCTCCACCAGGTCGATCTCCCGGACAAGCCGGCGCAGGACCACGTCGTCGATCACCTGCGACCGGCGCAGGCGATAGAGGGCGCTGCGCTCGGCCTCGATGCCGGCGAGCCGCAGGCGCTTCTCGGTGACCGCGAGCTGGCGGGCGCGGCTCAGATCGGTGCGCGGCTCCCCAGTGGGCGCCTCCAGGCCCTCGTAGCGGTCCATCGCCCGCGCCCCGGCCTCCACCGCCACGGAGGCGTCCTCCTGCTCCTCGACGAGGCGGTGCTGCAGCGCCTCGATGGCCTTCACGGCATCGTCGCGGGCGGCGGCGCGCGCCGCATCCTCCTCCGCGTCCTGGCTGGGCTCGGGGGGCAGGCTCAGGCCCCGCAGGAGCGGCGGCAGGACCGTGCTGGCGAGCAACAGGGAGGTGAGGATGACGCCCATGGCCAGCAGGATGGCCAGATCCCGCGCCGGGAACGGGGTGCCGTCCCGCAGGGTGAGCGGCAGGGTGAGGATGCCCGCGAGGGTGATGGCGCCCTTCACGCCGGCGAGCGTCGTGGCGGCCACGAGGCGCCAGGTGAGGCCCTCGCGCCGCTCGCCGCGGCGGCGGGCCTTCACCAGGACGAACTGGAGCGAGACCCAGACCCAGACGAAGCGGATCGCCATCAGGCCGGCGGTGATCGCCAGGGTCCAGCCCACGAGCCAGCCCGCCCCCTGGACGTCGGCCTGCCTCACCGCGTGACCGAGCACCTCGGGCAATTGCTCGCCCAGCAGGACGAAGATCGCACCGTTGGCGGCCAGCGCCACAGTGTCCCAGACGGCGGTGCGGCGGACCCGGGTGGTGCCGAGGCTGCGCCCCTGGATCTCCACGTAGGTCATGGCGATGCCGGCCGCGACGGCGGCCAGGATGCCGGAGGCGTGGACGTGCTCGGCGGCCAGATACGCGCCGAACGGGGTCAGCAGGCTGAACAGGATCTGCAAGCCGGGATCCTCCCCGGTGCGCCGACGCAGCAGGTCCTGCGCGCCCATGAGCAGGAAGGTGGTGGCCGCGCCGATGCCGACCCCGCCGAGGGCCAGCCACAGGAAGGTGCTGGCGGCCTCCGGCAGCGAGAAGGTTCCGGTGAGCGCCGCCGCGATGGCGAAGCGCAGGCAGACGAGGCCGGTGGCGTCGTTCAGGAGCGCCTCGCCCTCCAGGATGTGCATGAGGCGGCGCGGCACGGGGGCCTGGGCGGCTACGGACGAGACCGCGATGGGGTCGGTGGGAGACAGCACCGCCGCGAGGGCGAAGGCCACGGCGAGCGGCATGGACGGGATCATGCCGTGGATCAGGGTGCCGATGCCCAGAACCGTCAGCACCACCAGCCCGAGGGCCAGCGCCAGGACGGTCTTTCCGTCGCGAAACAGGTCGCGCTTCGGGATGCGCCAGCCATCGAGGAACAGCAGCGGCGGCAGGAAGACGAGGAAGAAGATCTCGGGGTCGAGGGCGGTGCTCGGGAGCGGCCCCAGGGCCAGGGCCACGCCGATCGCGATCTGAATCAGGGGCAGCGGCAGGGGCAGCAGGCGACCCAGGGCGCCGCTGACCAGGACGGACAGCAGCAGGGCCAGAACGACGGTCACGCTTTCCATGCGCCTCTTTCATCTGATGGGCCGTTGGCCCGAATAGGGGCTGCCGGCGGACGGCGCGTTGTAGCACCGCAGGATACGGCAATGTGCCGAGCGGTTTCCTATCTAACGCCGCAGGGACACCGGTCCGAACCGCAGGAGACGGGTACGATGAGCAACGAGAGAGCGATACTGGCGGGTGGCTGCTTCTGGGGCATGCAGGATCTGATCCGGCGCCAGCCGGGCATCGTCTCCACCCGCGTCGGCTATACGGGCGGCGACGTGCCGGATGCCACCTACCGCAATCACGGCACCCATGCGGAGGCCATCGAGATCACCTACGATCCGACGGTGACGAGCTTCCGGCGCGTGCTGGAATTCTTCTTCCAGATCCATGACCCGACGACCCCGAACCGCCAGGGCAACGATCGCGGCCCGAGCTACCGCTCGGCGATCTTCTACACCGACGACATTCAGCGGCGGGTGGCCGACGAGACCATCGCGGACGTGAACGCCTCCGGCCTCTGGCCCGGCAAGGTGGTCACCGAGGTCGTGCCGTCCGGTCCGTTCTGGGAAGCGGAGCCGGAACACCAGGATTACCTGGAGCGCAATCCCACCGGCTATACCTGCCATTACGTCCGGCCGAACTGGACACTGCCGGCCCGGGCGCCGGCCCTGCAGGACGGCTGAGCCGGCACTGGCGTCCTTGGCATCCGGCCTCCGCTGAGCTGGGGGCGGATGCCTCCGGATTCACGTGAAAACACGCTGGTGCGTTCGCCGGGGCCTCGCGGAGGCGGAGGATCTCTCGGCGTTATCACCTTGGCTTGAGCGGCGGGAACGGCTCCGCATCCGACCGGTTGTGCACGAGCAAAACCGGAGACGATCGATGCTCGCGAGCCCCGTCCGCTACAGCCCCGCCGTGGAGGAGGTGAAGCCCGACGAGGGCGAGACCATCGCGCAGTTGAACGCGACCTTCGACACCATCCTGGAGACGGTGGCGACAGATTCCGGTCACGCGGTGCGCGCCGTTCATGCCAAGGCCCATGGCATCCTGGAGGGGACACTCACCGTGGATGCGGACTTGCCGCCGGAACTGGCGCAAGGGCTGTTCGCGACGCCGGGCGAGCACAAGGTCTATCTGCGCCTGTCGACCAATGCCGGCGACATCCTGCCCGACGCCGTTTCCTTACCACGCGGACTCGCGCTGAAGGTTCTCGACGCGGAGGGCGAGCGCCTGCCCGATGCCGAGGGGACGACCCAGAACTTCATCATGGTCAACGGCAAGGTCTTCCAGGCGCCGAACGCGGAAAAATTTCTCGGCAGCCTGAAGTTGCTGGCCGGCACCACCGACCGGGCCGAGGGCCTGAAGGTCGCGGCCTCCACCGTGCTGCGCGGCGTCAACAAGGCCCTGACGGCGGTGGGCATCGAGAGCACCACCATCGCCGCGCTCGGGGGCGCGCCCAACGTCGATCCGCTGGGCGAGACCTATTACAGCGTCACCCCGTTCCGCTACGGCGATTACATCGCCAAGTTCTCGCTAGCCCCCGTCGCCCCGGCGCTGACCGAGCGGACCGGCACCGAGATCGACGCGTCGGGACGGCCCGACGCAATCCGCGCGACGTTGCAGTCTGCGTTGCGTTGCATTGAAGGCGTGTGGGAGTTCCGGGTGCAGCTCTGCCGCGATCTCGCACGCCAACCCGTCGAGGATCCGACGGTGGCGTGGGACGAGGAGGAGGCGCCGTTCCAGCGTGTCGCCACCCTCCGAGTGCAGCCACAGGACAGCTGGGACGCGGCCCGCGTCCAAGCTGTCGACGAGAAGATGCGCTTCAGCGTCTGGACGGGCTTGGCAGCACATCGGCCGCTCGGCAACATCAACCGCGCCCGCAACGCCCCCTACAAGCATTCCGCTCAGTTCCGTGAGCGTTTCAACGGCTGCCCCATCCACGAACCCGGCGGGCGCTGACGGCGTTTCTTGCGGGCATTCAGCGAAAGGACGAGCGATGGGACGATGTGCTTGGACGATGGCGGCGGGCGTGGCGGCCCTGCTCTGCGGCTCCAGTCAGGGCATGGCTCAGGACAATCATGGGCAAGATAGCCAGGGGATGGTGAGCTTCCCGGATGGGGCGAGCGTCGTCTATCAGCCCGGGCCGCCCAACCTGCCCAAGGGAACGCAGATCAGCATGGTCTCGGGCGATCCGGCGAAGCCCGGGCCGTTCGTGCTGCGGATCAAGGCCCCGGCCAACACCGTCATCGCGCCTCATACCCATTCGGAGGCGGAGACACTGACGATCCTGGCGGGCTCGATCTATCACCAGCATGGGACGACCCTCGACAAGGCGGCCGGCCAGCACTTGAAAGCCGGCGGTTTCGTCTTCCTGCCCAAGGACATGCCGCACGCGCTCTGGACCACGGCGGAGCCGGTGGAGCTTCAGGTGAACGGCTCCGGTCCGTTCGGACTGAACTACATCAACCCGGCGGACGATCCCAGCCGCCAGTCCAACTGAGGACAGGCGGCTGGGGCCTCAGACCTTTCGGGTCGCCAGGGCCTTGAGGTCGTGATCGGGATCGGCGGCCTCGTCGGGGGTGAGGGGCAGCCCCAGGGCGAGGATGCGGCGGGCGGCCATGTGGTCGCCGGGTCGGTCCACGGTCTCGACCCCGCTGAGGTGACCGTCGCGAAGCCGGAACACGGTGAGCCCGGTCCCGGTCGGGCGCACCACGCTGGCATCGCCCGGCACGGTGAGGCCGGCGATCTGAAGCTTGTGCGGCCCCTGGTCGCTCCAGAACCACGGTACCGCCGCGTAGGCCGCGGGCCGTCCCGTGAGGCGGGCGGCGAGGCAGCGGGCTTGGTCCACCGCGTTCTGAACCGATTCGATGCGCACCGGGGCACCCTCCGCGAAACGGCTCGGGACGCGGGCGCAGTCGCCCAGAGCAGAGATCGCCGGGTCCTCGGTGGCGAGGAACGGGTCGGCGTGAATGCCGTCACCGGTGGCCAGCCCCGCCTCAGCCGCCAGCTCCTGGTTCGGCACCACGCCGATCCCGACGAGGACGAGGTCGGTCTCGATCCGGGTCCCATCGCCGAGCATCACCGCGACCGCCCGACTCGCAGCCGCCTCGATCCCCGACACGGCGGCGCCGAAGGCGAAGCGGATGCCCGCCTCGCCATGCGCCCGGGTGAAGAAGGCGGCCGTCTCCACCGAGACCGCCCGCGCCATCGGCCGCTCGGCCGCCTCGATCACCGTGACGTCGAGGCCGCGCGCCGCGCAGATGCCCGCGAATTCGAGGCCGATGAAGCCGGCACCCACGATCGCGATGCGCCGCGCCGTCCCGAGGGCGGCCTTCAACGCATCCGCATCGCTGAGGGAGCGAAGCTGGTGGACCCCCGGCAGGTCGGCGCCCGGCACTGGCAGCGCCCGGTTGCGCGCGCCGGTGGCCAGCACGAGGTGGGCGTAGGGAAGGCTGGTGCCATCCGATAGAAACAGCCGGCGCGCCGCCCGGTCGATGGCTGCGGCGCGGGTCCCGGCGCGCAGGGTGAGCGCATGCTCGGCAAGGTAGCTCGCCGAACGCAGGGACAGGCCCACCGCGTCGGTCTTGCCGGCGAGATAAGCCTTCGACAGGGGCGGCCGTTGGTAGGGCAGGCCCGCCTCGTCGCCCACCAGGGTGACGGCATCGGCAAACCCCGCCTCGCGCAAGGAGGCCGCCAATTGGAAGCCGGCCTGCCCGGCCCCGACGATGACGATTCCGGGATCCTGGCTCGGCGCATTCATGCTTCGAACTCGGCGGTGACGGGGGAGACGCGCGGGTTCAACCGCGAGGAGGGCAGCCAGCGCCCCCCATCCTGGACCACGTAATCCCAGAAGGCGGAGGCCGCCGGCCCCAGCACCTTGTCGGCCCGGCGCACCGCGTACCAGTCGCGCCGGATCGGCAGGCCCTGCACGTCGAGGAGGGTCAGGCGCCCGCTCTCGAGTTCGGCCGCCACGGTATGGGCGGAGATGAGCGCGATGCCGAGCCCGGCCATCACCGCCTGCTTGATCGTCTCGTTCGAGCCGGAATCGATCCCGAGCCGCGCCCGCTTGATCATGATCCCGTTCATGAATTCCTCGAACACCGTGCGGGTGCCCGACCCCTCCTCGCGCACGAGGAAAGATTCCTCGATCAGGTCGGCCCGGGTCAGGCCGGTGCGGCCCGCGAAGGGGTGGTTCGGTGCGGCGATGAGCACGATCGGATGCGGGCCGAACAATTCGGCCTCGATGGCGAAGTCGCGCGGCGGCCGGCCCATGATGGCGAAATCGATCTCGTAATTGCGCAGGGCCTCGACCATGTGGCTGCGATTGCCCACCGTGAGGTTGATCTCCACCGCCGGGTGGCTGGCGACGAAGCCCGAGATGATGCCGGGCGCGAAATACTTGGCCGTGGAGACCACCCCCATCGCCACGCGACCGCCGCTGCCGCCCTTGAGGATTTCGAGGCGGTCGGCGCAGCTTTCCAACACCGTGTTGATGCTGTCGATCGCCCACAGCATCTCGCGCCCTGCATCCGTGGGTCGCAGGCCGGTGGGCGTGCGGTCGAACAGCAGCAGCCCCGCCTCCTCCTCCAGCTGGCGGATGCGCGCGTAGAGCGCCGCCGAGGTGACGTTGAGTTCCTGGGCGGCGCGCGTCATCGTGCCGAGGCGGGCGACGGCCGCAACGGCCTGGAGCTGTTTCAGGGAGAGGTTGCGCATCCGGCTTTTTTAGTTTTTTTGGAAGTGCCCGCAAGTTTTTTCAGAATTTGTTCGCCGGCATTGTTGGCGCATCACGGCCCCCTGGCCGAAGGGGGCCAGATCGTGTCAAGGGACAGGCGGACCATGAGGCGCCGCGCGGCGTCGAAACCGGCCGGACCGTATCCGGCGCGACTGAGCAGAAGGACGGGGATCCATGTCGAGCGCGTCACTGGAGATCGGGTCGAGCCTCGATGCGTGCCTGGCCCAGGCCGTGGCCGCCGATCCCACCCTGGGCGACGTCGCCCGGGTGGTGGCGGCCTGCGCCGCCGCGGCCATCGACGTCAGCGAGGTGATCGGGCGCGGGGCGCTGGCCGGCGACCTCTCGGCGCAGGGCGAGCAGAACAGCGACGGCGACGTTCAGAAGTTCCTCGACGTGCTGGCACATGAGCGCTTCACCGAGGCGCTGCGCGGCGCCCCTGTCTCCGAGGTCGCCTCCGAGGAGGCCGAGGGCGTCATGCTGCTCAACCCGGGCGCGCCGCTCGCCGTGGCCATCGACCCCCTGGACGGCTCGTCGAATATCGGCGTCAACATGGCGGTGGGCTCGATCTTCGGCATCCGCCCCACCGCCTCGAGCCCCGAGAGCCCGCTCGGCTCCTTCACCGGTCCCGGCACGCTGCAGAAGGCGGCCGGCTTCGTCACCTACGGCCCGGCGACCTCCCTGGTGCTGACCCTCGGCGCGGGCACGCAGATCTACACCCTCGACCGGGCGCAGCGCACCTTCCGCCTCACCCATCCGAAGATCGAAGTGGTTGCCTCGGCCAAGGAATACGCCATCAACGCCTCGAATGCCCGCCACTGGGACAATCCGGTGAAGGCCTATATCGAGGATTGCCTGCGCGGCGCCGACGGCCCCCTCGACAAGAACTTCAACATGCGCTGGCTCGGCTCGCTGGTGGCCGATGCCCAACGCGTGCTCCTGCGCGGCGGCGTGTTCCTGTATCCGGGCGACGGCCGCAAGGGCTACGCACAGGGGCGCCTGCGCCTCCTCTACGAGGCCGCCCCCATCG
>JAKONB010000035.1 GCA_022702195.1 Beijerinckiaceae bacterium
AGCAGATCGGCTTCGAGGTGCTGATCGAGACCGCCCTCGGCATGGCCAATGTCGAGGCGATCGCCCAGTCGTCGAAGCGCCTGGAGGCGATGTCCTTCGGCGTGGCCGACTACGCCGCCTCGACCCGGGCCCGCTCCACGGTGATCGGCGGCGTGAACCCGGACTTCTCGGTGCTCACCGACAAGGACGAGTCCGGCAACCGCCAGACCCACTGGCAGGACCCGTGGCTGTTCGCCCAGAACCGCATGCTCGTCGCCTGCCGCGCCTACGGCCTGCGCCCCATCGACGGCCCGTTCGGCGACTTCTCCGATCCCGATGGCTACATCTCGGCGGCCAAGCGTTGCGCGGCGCTCGGCTTCGAGGGCAAGTGGGCGATCCACCCGAGCCAGATCGATCTCGCCAACGAGGTGTTCACCCCGTCCGAGGCCGAGGTCACCAAGGCCCGCCGCATCCTCGCCGCCATGGAAGAGGCCGCCAAGGCCGGCAAGGGCGCCGTCTCACTCGACGGCCGCCTCATCGACATCGCCTCGATCCGCATGGCCGAGGCGCTGATCGAGAAGGCCAACGCGATGTCCGCCGCCTGACGATCAGAGCACGACAGCATCGTCCCGAAAGGGGTTGCCGGCTTTCGGAAAACGACGATGCAGAACCAAGAATCTGGAGCATCGTCCCGGATCCGATTTCCCGGGACGATGCGCCGATCGCTTGAAACGCGAACGGCCGCTCCCCGCGAGGGGGCGGCCGTTTCCATGCGCGGGCACGAAATCACGGGTTCGTGCGTTACCAGCGCAAGCGTGGCCGGTGATCCCCATCGCGACCACGCGGATCAAGACGTTTCAGGGAGACCAGATCCATGCACGTGACCATCGCCGACGCCCACAAGGCCATCGAGGCCGCCCGTGCCAAGGCCGTCGAACTCGACACCCAGATGTGCATCGCCGTGGTGGATTCCGGCGGAAACCTCAAGACGTTCTACCGGATGGACGGCGCCTGGGTGGGCTCCATCGACATTGCGCAGAAGAAGGCCAAGACGTCGGTGTTCTTCGGAATGATGACCGGGCAGATCGGCCAGCTGTCGCAGCCCGGCGGACCGCTCTACGGGATCGAACATTCCAACGAGGGGCTGATCACCTTCCCGGGCGGCATCCCGATCGTCGACACGGATGGTGAGATGTCGGGGGCCATCGGCGTCAGCGGATCGACGGTGGAGAACGATCACGCGGTCGCCCTGGCCGGCGCCAGCGCGATCGGCGCCACCGAACTGCCGGCCCATCCCTGGCGGACCTAACGCATCGTCCCGAAGGTGATCTCCGGCCTTCGGAGAAAGACGATGCCAAATCAAGACTCCGGAGCATCGTCCCGGATCCGACTTCCGGGACGATGCTCCAAGCGACGACGCGAGGGCCGAAACGAGAAAGGCCCCGTTCCGAGGAACGGGGCCTTTCCTTTGACGTGGTCGCTCGGTTCAGGGCCCCTTAGAGGCCGCCGAACTTGTAGTTGAAGCCGGCCTTGATGATGTTGCCCTCGGTGGAGAAGCGCGAGGTGTAGGAGCCGGTCGCCGTGGTCAGGCCGGTGGCGTTCACGAGCACGTTGCGGCTGCCGAGATCGTAGTGGAGGTACTCGGCCTTCAGGGTCAGGGCGCTGGAGCCGAGGAAGCTCCCGATGAAGTTAAAGCGGTTCAGGAAGTTGTCGGTGGGGATCGCCCACTCGATGCCGCCGCCGTAGACGTAGCCCGTCTCCATCTCGTTGTACTTGCCCGCATAGGCGAGCGCGCCGGCCGGATTGAAGAAGCCGGCGCTGTAGTTGACGTTGCCATAGGCGAAGCCGCCGGTGCCGTAGACGAGGACCCGGTCGAAGGCGTAGCCGAGGCGGCCCTGAACGGTGCCGAGGTAGTCGAGGCGCTGGCGCAGGTTGCTCGGATCGGGCGCGGTGTTCACGCCGGGGATGACCGGGCCGTAATAGGCGTAGCTCTTGCTGATGTCCGTCCAGGTCACCTCGGCGCTGGCGCCGACGACGAAGCCCGACCCCGGGGTGAACTGATAGTTATAGCCGATGCCGCCGCCGACATTGCCGATGCCGTCCTGCTCGGAGCGGAAGTTCGACGGGCGACGCTCCCGGAGGACGTTCAGGCGGGTGTCGGTGAGGCCACCCGAGGCGTCGTTGTTGCCGACGGTGCGGATGTTCTGGCGGTCGCTGAAGGCGTAGGAGCTATGCGTGCCGAGGTAGAAGCCGGTCCAGGTGAACACCGGCACGGGGGTGAAGACCGGCGGCGGCGCTTCGCGGCGCGGCAGATCGGCGGCGGCGGCGGCACCGACGAGGGCCAGCGAGGTGGCACCGGCCAAGAAGGACTTAGCAAACATAGGGTGGTTCCCGGAGGGAGTGAGCTTAAGCGCAGCGTATCTCCGGTCTGGGCCGATCCCTATGACCGCGATGCAACACCAGTCACCGGAATGGCCATGCACAACTCACCCGCTACGCTGCCTGAGCCATCACACATCACGAATGCGAGAGGATCATCTATCGTCTTACTCCGAGCCGAGCGCCAGCTTGGAGATGTCATGAACCATGGACCGCCCGGAGACGCGCCGATCATCTCGCGACGGGACGCGGGGCGCATCCCCCGTCGATCCCGGACCTGCTCTGGACCGATCGCGCGTGGGAGTGGAAGACGCCCCTGTCCTGATGCCGAGCAGATGAACGAACCCGGTCGCCGTGGGGCGGCCGACATCGGGACGCCGCACCGCAACGGCCGGTTAAGCACGATGGGGTATCCCCGTCCGGCACACCCGAGCCGTGACAGGAGCGACGATGACCCGGGATCAACTCGCGGCCGAGCTGAAGCGCATCGTGACCGAGCAGGTCAGCGACATCGAGCGCGCGGTCAAGGATGGCCACAAGACCATCGCCCTCAACGAGATCGCCGATCTCAACCGCCATCTGAAGGCGCTCGCCGCGTTGGTGAAGGCCAAGCCGATCGCGCGCGCCTGAACACCCCGGGGCGAGGCGTCGGAGCGTAGAGAACCGGGCGATGGACACTTGACCAGCTTGGCCGCAAGCCGCATTGTTCCTGATATGTTCTTTTGTTGGGACCAGACATGCGCCCGCGTCCGACCCTCCCGTCCGCTGCGGCCACCCTGGTGGACACCATCACGGCCTCCTACCTTCAGGCGGCGGGGGGCGATCCTGTCCGGGCCATGCGCAGCCTCGTCCAGGACGCCCTCACGGATCTCCACGAGGCCGAGCGTCGGACATCGCGGCGTGATCGGTTGATCTCGCGGGGCTACGTCCGTGGCACGACCGATCCGGATGCCGACTGACCCTTTCGGGGGGTCGCTCCCCCGCCTTCCGCGGCTCGATCTCGGCGATGACTTGCTCCGGCCGTGACCTGCTTGGCGGTGACCTGCTTGGCGGTGACTTGCTGAACATTCAGCCCTTGAGATCGGCCACGAGGGCTTCGACCTCGAGGCGGACCCGGGCGACCGCCTCCAAATCCTTGCCACGGACCACGATCCGGTTGGCGAAGCCGTTCTGGGTCATCGACGGGTACGACCCGATCGACACGGCCTCGTGGGCCTTGGCAATCTCGGCAAGACGCCCCGCATAGGTGCCTTCGGGGAGGGTACCGGCCTCGATCGTCTCCGACACGATCTTGGCGCCGGTCGCGAGCGTCGGCCCGATCGCGTCGAGCATCGCCTGCATGATCGCCGGGACGCCGGCCATGACGAAGACGTTGCCGATACGAAAGCCCGGCGCCTTCGAGATCGGGTTGGCGATGAGGTCGGCCCCGGCGGGGATGCGGGCCATGCGCAGACGGGCCTCGTTGAGGTCCTCCGGCTTGTGCCGCTCCAGCAGCATCGCCCGGGCGCGGGGATCGACGTCGATGGACACGCCGAAGGCCGACGCCACGCAATCGGCGGTGATGTCGTCGTGGGTCGGGCCGATGCCGCCGGTGGTGAAGAGATAGGTGTAGGCAGCGCGCAGCGCATTCACCGCCGCGACGATGCGGTCGGCCTCGTCGGGGACGATGCGGACCTCTTTCAGGTCGATGCCCAGAGCCGTGCAGTACTCGGCGATGGTGCCGATGTTCTTATCCTTGGTGCGCCCGGACAGGATCTCGTCGCCGATGACGAGGATTGCGGCGGTGATGGCGGCTGGATCGTTCATCGGGGTCCGGGCATGCGGGAGCGGTTGGGCATCCTCACTTAGCGCGCGGGCTTGGCGAGGGGATACGGGTGCGGCTTCAGACCAGGGCACCGGAGGGCGCGGGTGCGGCGGCGCGCGTGGCGTCGGCCCCGACATTCGGCGTCTCGGCGTCGGCGGCGGCAACCGCGCAGGCCGCCCGGCCGCGCGCCTCGAGGGTCGCCACGGTGCGGAAGGCGAGGACGATCCCCGTCAGTCCGAACAGGATGGAACCGATCCCGATCCCCGCGATGACCCCGCGCGGTCCGTAGAGATACGCCCCGATCAGCGCGGGGGGTACGGTGCCGAGGGTCGCCCGGCCCCAGTTCAGCGCTGTCGAGTAGAACGGGAAGCCGAGGTTGTTGAACGAAGCGTTGGCCAGGAACAGCAGCCCGGTGAAGAACCAGACTGCGCCACTCACGAGGCAGAAGAACCCGAACAGATCGGCGGCCATGCCCTCCAGGGCGAACAGGCTCAGCAGCGGACCACGAAACGCGATGAGCACGAGCCAGACCAGACCCACATAGGCCGCCGTGACGAGGGCGCCGCTGCGCAGCACGCCGCGCATCCGGTCGAAGCGCGCGGCTCCCCAGTTCTGTCCGAGGATCGGGCCGATCGAGCCGGACATGGCGAACAGGCCGCCGAACGCCACCGGGGACAGCCGGTCGATCACCGCGTTGCCGGCGACCGCCTCGGTGCCGAACCGCGCCAGCGCGTGGGCGATGAAGGCGCTCGCCACCGAGGGGGCGAGGTTGGTGAGCACCGCGGGCAGCGCGATGCGCAGCATCTCGGGGGCGTCCGCGACCACGTCGGCGAGGCGGGGCGGGGCCAGCATCCGGTGCTGGCGCACGCCCCAGAAGCCGACGAGGGCGAAGGTGGCCCGCGCCACGCAGGTGGTGATCGCCGCGCCATCCACCCCGAGCCCGGCCCCGAAGATCAGCAGCGGGTCGAGCCCCGCCGTGACGATGGCGCCGCCCAGCGTTACGTACATGGCCTGGCGCGCGGCCCCGACCGCCCGCAGGAGCCCTGAGAACATCATGCCGGGACCCATCAGGAGGTTCGACGGCAGGGCGATCCAGAGGAAGCGCGTCGCCACCGAGGCGGTCTCCGGATCGGCCCCCAGGAAGGTGAGGGCGGGTCCGAGGAACGGCAGCATCGCGATGACGAGGACGGCCGAGACCACGAGGCCATGGATGGTGCCCGAGGTGGCGATGCGCCGGGCGCCCGCGGCATCGCCCGCCCCCACCGCCCGCGAGACCAGGGCACCGGCCGCGATCATCAAACCGATATTGATGGCGATGGCGAAGAACTGGATGATGGTGGCGAAGCCCACCGCCGCGGTCAGCTTCGGGTCGCCGAGCTTCGAGACGTAGAGCAGCGACAGCAGGTCGACGACGAAGATCGCCATCAGGCCGATCGAGCCGGTGCCGCTCATCACCACCACGTGCCGCAGGATCGATCCCCGCACGAATTGCGCGGTCTCCGCGCGTTGATCAGGCATCGGTGGCAGCGTCCTGTGCCTCGAGGGTCCGGGTGGCGGCCTCGCGCGATTGCGTCCCGATGATGCCGCGGGTCTCCGCATTGAGCGCCCGCGAGGGCCTCTGGGGCGCGGTGAGGGGTTCGGGTTTGATCTCGGCGACGCCGCGCATCCAGGCGCCGGCCTCCGGCAGGGCCCCGGCCTGTTGCAGGACGAGGCGGGCGATGTCGCGCTTGCGCACGTCTTCCGCCATGGCCGCCGCCGCCTCGGCGCTGAGGCCGAGCCCTTCCAGGGTGGCGCGCCCGAAGGCGAGCGCCGATTCCACCGTCTCGCGCAATTGGTAATCCACGTCGCGGTTCATGAGTTCGACCGCGTGCATGCGGTCGTAGGCCCGAACATAGGTCCGCACGGTCGAGAATTCCTCGTGGACGATGTCGACGATCTTGATCGCCGCCTGCGGGTCGTCGACGCAGATGCACAGCAGCTCGGCCCGGCCGATGCCGGCGGCGCGCAGCACGTCGAGGCGGGTGCCGTCGCCGTAATAGATGCGGAAACCGAAGCGCGAGGCGCTGCGGATCTGCTCCACGTCCTTGTCGATCACCGTGACGCTGATACCCTCGGCCAGCAGCACCTGGGTGAGGATCTGGCCGAATCGGCCGAACCCGACCACGAGGACCCGCGCCTCGGTGTTTTCGATGGCATCGACAGCTTGGTCCGGCTCGACCTGGCGGCGTGCGAGGGCGGAGTCGAGGGCCTTGGCCGCCACCGGGCCGACCAGCATGGTCAGCGCGGCCAGCGCCACGGCGAAGCGGGTGCTCGGCTGGTCGATCAGCCCGAGTTCGCCGCCCACCGGCAGCAGCACGAAGGCGAATTCGCCGGCCGGCGCCAGGATCGCGCCGCCGCGCACCGCGTCGAGCCAGGGAGACCCGAACAGACGGAACAATAGGGCCACGAGGCCGACCTTGATGAGGATCGCCCCGGCGGTGGCGCCCAGGAGCAGCGGCCACTCCGCCTTGAGCAGGCCCCCATCGATGGACATGCCGACGCTCATGAAGAACAGGCCGAGCAGCATGCCGCGGAACGGCTCGATATCGGCCTCGAGCTGGTGGCGGAAATTCGATTCGGCCAGCAGCACGCCGGCCAGGAACGCCCCC
>JAKONB010000043.1 GCA_022702195.1 Beijerinckiaceae bacterium
CGATCTCGTCGGAGGCGCCTTTCCCCCCCTCGCCCTCGTCGGCGGTGACCGCCTCGAGATAGGAGGGCCGGCCCTGGCGCTTGAGGTGCGCCACCACGCTCTCCACCTCCGAATCCGAGCAGAACGGCCCATGCACGCGGGTGGTGCGCCCGCCGCCGGCCATGAACAGCATGTCGCCCTGGCCGAGAAGCTGCTCGGCGCCCATCTCGCCCAGAATCGTGCGCGAATCGATCTTGCTCGTCACCTGGAAGCTGATCCGGGTCGGGAAGTTCGCCTTGATGGTGCCGGTGATCACGTCCACCGACGGGCGCTGCGTCGCCATGATCAGGTGGATGCCCGCCGCGCGCGCCATCTGGGCCAGACGCTGGATCGCCCCCTCGATGTCCTTGCCCGCCACCATCATCAGGTCGGCCATCTCGTCGACCACGATCACGATGTAGGGCAGCGGGTTGAGATCCATCTCCTCGTTCTCGTATACGGCCTCGCCGGTCTCGCGGTCGAACCCGGTCTGGACCGTGCGGGTGAGGATCTCGCCGCGCCCCCGCGCCTCGGCCAGCCGCGCGTTGAACCCGTCGATGTTGCGCACACCGACCTTCGACATCTTCTTGTAGCGCTCCTCCATCTCGCGCACCGCCCATTTGAGGGCGATGACCGCCTTCTTGGGATCGGTCACGACCGGGGAGAGCAGGTGCGGGATGCCGTCATAGACCGACAGTTCCAGCATCTTGGGGTCGACCATGATCAGGCGGCACTCCTCCGGCTTCATCCGGTAGAGGAGGCTGAGGATCATGGTGTTGATCGCCACCGACTTGCCCGAGCCGGTGGTGCCGGCCACCAAGAGGTGCGGCATCCGGGCGAGATCGGCGATGATCGGCTCGCCGCCGATGTTCTTGCCCAGGCACAGGGCGAGCTTGTGCTTGCTCATCCCGAAATCGGCCGAGGCGAGGAGTTCGCGCAGGTAGACCGTCTCGCGGGTGTCGTTGGGCAGCTCGATGCCGATGACGTTGCGGCCCGGCACCACGGCGACGCGGGCGGAGACCGCCGACATCGAGCGGGCGATGTCGTCGGACAGGGAGATCACGCGGCTCGACTTGGTGCCGGGGGCCGGCTCCAGCTCGTAGAGCGTCACCACCGGACCCGGGCGCACGGCCAGGATGTCGCCGCGCACGCCGAAGTCCTGCACGGTCTGCTGGAGGTTCAGCGCGTTCTGCTCGAGCACGTCGGCATCGACCTCCTCGGTCCCGGTGGCCGGGGGCTCGGCCAGCAATTCGAGGGAGGGGTGCTCGTAATCCTCGTTCTCGACGGAGGCCATGAACAGGTGCCGGCCGGCGGCGATCAGGGTCGCGCGCTCGGGCAGGATCGCGCGCGGCATGTTCACCGGCGGGGCGGCGGGCGCGGAAACCTCGGGGACGGGGGCTTCGAAGACGGGGGCTTCGAGGGCGACGGCCTCCGGCTCGGGGGCCGCCGCGACCGGGGCTTCCCTCTCCGGCTCGGCCGGACGCGCGGGCGCCTCGGGCTCGCCGACCGGCGGCTCATGGGCCTGGGGGGCGTCCGACGCGGCGCCCTTGGGATTGCGCAGCAGGACCGGGCGGGCGGGGATCGGCGTCGGCACGTAGCTGGGCACGAACGGGGCCACCGGGACGAGGGGCGAGGCCTGGAACGCCGGAGCAGGGGAGGGGGCCGGCGCGGGGGCCGCGACGGGGGCCACCGGGACGGAGGTGGCCGGGCGCGCCGCCCGGATGGCGGCACGGGCCGCCATGGCGCTCAGGGCGCCGGGGCGCGGCTGGAACCGGGGGGCCTCGGGGACGGGGCTCGCGGACTCGGCCGGAACCGGCTCGGACGGCGCGGCGAGCAGCAGGGTCTCAGTGGCCGGAGCCGGGCTGGCGGCATTGTCCTGGGCGTCGGCGGGGGCCGGCGCGCCGGCCCGGTCGAACTGCATCAGGCGCTCCAGGAGGTAGACCGGATGCGGCTGCGGCGCGCGCAGGAGCGAGATGTCCACCGGCGCCGCGGCGAAGCTCTGATCCGCCGCCATCCAGGCGGAAGCCGGCTCGGACGGCGCGGCCACGGTGTCGACGCAGGCCGGCTCCGGGGCAGCCACCAGGGCGGGCGCGGCGAGGATTTCGGGCGCGGCGGGGGTTGCGGGCTCGGCCATGCCGGCCTCCGGGGCCGGGGCGGCCTCGGCCTGGATCACCGACCAGGCGTCGAGGGCGGCGGCGTCGCGTCCGTCGAACCAGGCATGGACCTCCGACCAATCCGGCACGTCCGACCAGTCGCGGTCGTCGAGGATCGGGGCGGCCATCGCCGCGTCCGGCTCCGGCGCTGAGGCGGGGGCGGGGGGCACGATCTCGGCCTCGTCGATGACCGGCGCGGAGACCAGCACCGGGCGGCGGTCGGGACTGCGGAAGAAACGCACCCCCGGCGGCGGCACATAGGGCTTGCGCCACAGGGGTTCGGGGGGCAGCGCGGCGGCGGCCTCGGCTTCCGCCTGAGCCTGGCGGGCGGCCTCGGCCTCCGCCGCGGCGCGGGCGGCCTGCTCGGCCTCGATCGCCCGGCGCTCCGCCTCGGCTTGCGCCAGGGCCTGCGCTTCGAGGGCGGCCTGGGCGGCGCGCTCGGCATCGAGCACGCGCTGGCGCCGCTCCTGCAGGACGGGATCGGGGGTGCGGGTGTAGCGCACCGCCTGGGCCGGGGCCGTGGCGGAGGGCGCGTGGATCTCACCCGGCTCGGGAACGATCGCCGCCGGCCGGCGCGGGGTGCGCAGCAGGACCCGCGGACCCGTCGCCTCCGCATCGAGATCGCTCTCGTGATGGCGCGGGGCGGGGCGGGGGGGGATCATGTCGAGGGTGGCGCGGTCGTCGAAGACGTGGTCCGGCCAGGCCTGCGCCGGCGGCACGGGGCGGTGGAGGGCATTGCGGCCCACCATGGCCTGCGGGCTAGTGAGCCAGCTCGGGGTCGGGCGGGTGGCCGCCACGGTGTAATCCGGGCGCTGCGGCGGCCCGGCGAGCCGGCGGGTGAGGGTCGCCCGCAGGTTCATGAGACGATGGGCCAGGGCACCGATCGACAGGCCGAGGCGGTCGCCGCCGCGAACGGGGCGAGAGGGGTCACGATGGGAGTAGGGGAGCCGTCCCGATGCGCGCATGATTGCCGGATGTACTCGAAACTGGTCCGCCGCCGGAGGGGCGCGGGTTCCTGCACAGCGTTAGGCCGGCGTCGTTAACAGACGCTTGCGCCGACGCTTCGCATTGCGCACGCCATGGGGACAGCCCCGCCCGCGCGGCCCTGGGCCAGGACATGACCCTGAGGTAAACAACGTCTTCAAACCAAAGACTTACGAAGACATCCTCGCGCGGTGGATCGGGCAGGGCTTCCGCCGGTGCCCGGCCGGTCCGCGACGCGGCAAATCCGTCTTGCTCTGCTATAGGGCTGGATCGCGGCGAAGCGCGTATCGTCGGCGTCGCGCAGCGGTCTTCCTCTTCGTCCGGGCCGGGAACGCGTCTTCCCGCGCGGCGCCTGGCCGCGTGAATGCCTTTGGAGCACGCCTTGGCCCACCCCTCCCCCGATCCGGCGAAGACCTTCCCTTCGCTCTACGCCCACGGCTTCGCCCGCGTCGCCGCCTGCACCGTGCGCAGCCATCCGGCCGACCCGGATCGCAATGCCGGCGAGATCCTGACCCTGGCCGCCCAGTGCCACGCGGCGGGGGCGAGCCTGGCGGTGTTTCCCGAACTCGGAGTCTCGGCCTACGCCATTGAGGACCTGCTGCTGCAAAGTCCCGTGCTCGACGCGGTAGAGGCGGCGCTCGCCCGGATAGTGGCCGAATCCGCCGGGCTGAGGCCGGTGCTCGTGGTCGGCGCCCCCCTGCGCTTCGGCCACCGGCTCTACAATTGCGCCGTGGCGATCCAGCGCGGCCGGCTGCTCGGGGTGGTCCCGAAGAGCTACCTGCCGAATTACCGGGAATTCTACGAGAAGCGGCATTTCGCGTCCGGGGCCGGCCGCATGGGCGAGACCATCCGGGTCGCCGGCCAGGAGGCCCCGTTCGGCACCGACCTGCTGTTCGCCGCCGAGGATCTGCCCGGCTTCGTGCTGGGCCTCGAAATCTGCGAGGATCTCTGGGTGCCCGCCTCCCCCGGCACCGACGCAGCGCTCGCCGGGGCGACGATCCTCGCCAACCTCTCGGGCAGTCCGATCACCGTGGGCCGGGCGGAATCCCGGGCGATGCTGTCGCGCGCCGCCTCGATGCGCTGCCTCTGCGCCTATGTCTACGCCGCGGCGGGCCTGGGCGAATCCACCACCGACCTGTCCTGGGACGGGCAGACCAGCATCGACGAGGCCGGCCTCCGCCTCGCCGAGGGCGAGCGCTTCGCCGCCGGTCCCGTGGCGACGCTGGCCGATATCGACCTCGACCTCCTGGCCCAGGAACGGCTCCAGGCGGGCAGCTTCGACGACAATGCCCGTGCCCGCGGGTCGGCCCGTCGCCGGATCGGGTTCCGCCTCGATCCGCCCCCGGGCGACCTCGGCCTGGAGCGCCGGGTCGAGCGGTTTCCGTTCGTGCCGGCCGATCCGGCCCGCCTCGCCCGGGATTGCTACGAGGCCTACAACATCCAGGTGGCGGGCCTCGCCCAGCGCCTGGAGGCGACGGTCACGAAGCGCGCCGTCATAGGCGTCTCGGGCGGCCTCGATTCGACCCACGCCCTCATCGTCGTCGCCAAGGCGTTCGACCGCCTCGGC
>JAKONB010000049.1 GCA_022702195.1 Beijerinckiaceae bacterium
CGGCCGTGGTGCGCCGCCTCAAGCCCGGCAGCCCGCTGCTCGGCACCCCGCTGGTGCCGGTGGTCTACCGCATCAACATGCGCGACCCCAACAGCCTGTTCCTCACCCAGGCCTTCCGCATGCGCAACCGCGACCTCGTCTACGTCTCCAACGCCCCCTTCACCGAGGTCCGGAAGGTGCTCTCGGTGTTCTCCACCGTCACCGCTCCCGTCGCGGCCAGCGCCTCGGTCTACTCGGTGGCCCGATAAGCATCGTCGCGCGTTTTCCGTTCCCAGACATGAAAACGGACCCTCGCGGGTCCGTTTTTCGTTCGGATGATCTGATGCGATGGACGCCTACGGTTTGCCGCGCTTGGCCATCAGCTGCTCGATCAGCGAGCCACCTTTCTCGATGGCAGCCAATTCCTCCGCCACGGCGTCCACGGTTTCGCGGATCTGCTCCGGCGTGTGCTCCGAGGTAATGAAGAAGCGTAGCCGCGAGGCCCGCTCCGGCACCGCCGGATGAATGATCGGCTGGACGTTGATGCCGCGCTTGTACAGACGATCGGACAACGTCACCGATTTCAGCGAATCGCCGACGATCACCGGAATCACCGCGAGACCGAGGCTCGTGCCGGTGTCGAGCCCGTGTTTCTTGGCACAGGACAGAAAGAGATGCCCGTTCTGGCGCAGGCGCTCGACCCGGTGCGGCTCGGCATGCATCACCCCGAGCGCCGCCTCGGCCGCCGCTGCCAGGGGCGGGGACAGGCCGACGCTGTAGAGGAAGCCTCCGGCGGTGCATTTCAGGTATTCGATCAGCGGCGCCGGGCCGGCGATGTAGCCGCCGCAGGACGACAGCGTCTTCGACAACGTGCCCATCCAGATGTCGACGAGTCGCGGATCGACGTCGCAATGCTCGGCGAGGCCGATCCCGGTCCGGCCGAGGACGCCGAGCCCATGCGCATCGTCCACCATCAGCCAGGCGTCATAGCGCTGCTTCAAGGCGATGAGGGCAGCGAGATCCGGCGCGTCGCCGTCCATGCTGTAGAGCCCTTCGACCACGATCAGGGCGCGGCGGTGCTCGTGCCGGGTGGCCCCGAGCAAAGTCTCGAGGGCGTCGAGGTCATTGTGCGCGAACGAGCGCCGTTGCGCCCCGGACAGTTGCACCCCGGTGACAATGCTGTTGTGGCTCAGTGCATCATGGAAGACCACGTCGCCCGCCTCGAGCAGAGCGCCGATGGTGGTGACGTTGGTGGCGTGCCCGCTCACCATCACGACGCAAGCCTCCGTTTCATAATGGTCCGCCAGCGCCTTCTCCAGGGAGAGGTGCCCGGGCCGCTCGCCGGCAACGATCCGGCTCGCCGATGCGGAAGTCCCGTAGGTCTCGATCGCCTTGGCGGCGGCGGCGTTCACGTCCGGATGGCCGTTGAGGCCGAGATAATCGTAAGACGAGAAGTTGATGAAGGACTTGCCGGCGATCCGCGTGGTCGCGCCGGCTCTCGTCTCATGCACCCGGAAGAAAGGATTGCCGAGGCCGATCAAGTCAGCAGCCGAGCGCTGCAAGCGCAGTTCGCGGTAGCCTGGCAGCGACTCGAAGTTCTGCACCGACGGATCGCTTGCGGACGGCGCGGCGGGACGCACCTGCGTCGGCCGATTGGCGTTGCGCCCGAGGCGGTTGGTCACGAAACCCGCGAGCGCCGCGCGTCCGCCGTCCGGTCTGGCGGATTTGGTCATGGCAAGATCTCTTTGATGACGAGGCTGTTCTCTTCGACCAGCGCATGGAAGGGCTCGAGGGTGCGCATGTCCACCCCCTCGCTGGCGTGGCGCTGCGCGAGACTCATCACCGCTGCGGCCGCTTCGTCCACCGGGGCCGCGATCGACTGGATCAGGGTCTCGGTCAGTTCGTTCACCGTCAGGCCCGAGGAAATGCCGGATGGCGGTGCCTCCAGGGCGAACCGCTCCTGCAGACTGGCGCCGAGCTCGACACCCATCAGAGAGTCGAGTCCGATCTCGGACAGGTGGCGTACCCGGCTGATATCGTCCTTAGGGAGACGCAGGATGCGGGCGATGTCCTCGACGATGGCATCGGCGACGGTTTTGCGGACCGTGTCGATATCCTGAGTCTTGAGCAGCATGCCGATGTTGATGGCCGCCACCGTGCCGGCTTCCATCTGCTGATCCGAGCCGAGTTCCGCGTAGCTCGGGCTCTTCATCGTGGCGAGACGCTCGCGCGCCTTGCCCCAATGCATCGAGGCGATGGCGATCACCGCATCGTCCGGATTGCTGCCCTGGCCCACGAGGGCGCTGGCCATGAGGTCGAGGCAGTGGCGGGCATCCATCGGCGTGACGCCGACCCGGCCAGCCAAGGTTTCCATGACGGCGCGGTTGCGCGCGAGCACGCCGACATCGCCGATGGCCCCCCAGGCGACCGCGAGCGCGGGCAGGCCGAGCTTGCGCCGCCGGCGGGCCAGGCCCTCCATGAAGCCATTGGCGGCCACATAGGCACCCTGGCCGGGATTGCCGATGAAAGTGGTCGCTGAGGAGAACATCACGAAATAGTCGAGCTTGCGCGAACGCGTCGCCGCATCGAGATGCTCCGCACCGATCACCTTGGGCCGGATCACCGCGTCGAGGGCTGCCGCATCGATATTGGCGATGAGACCGTCCTGCAGAACCATCGCGCCGTGGATCACGCCCGCGAGCTTGCGGCCGCCGCTCTCGATCTCGGCCAGCAGCGAATCCACCGCTTTGCGGCTGGTGATATCGCAGGCCATCGCCGCGACGCTGACCCCACGTCCGGCCAGATCGGCCACGACCTGTTTGGCCTCGGCGCTCGCCGCACCGCTGCGACCGACCAGCACGATGTGCTTCGCACCGCGATCCGCGAGCCAGCGCGCCGCCTCAATGCCGAAGCCACCCAAACCACCGGTGACGAGATGGGCGCCCTCCGGCGAGATCCGGAAGTCCGACGTCTCGGGCATCATGACGCTGCCGGGTTTGGGCGGCGCGATGACGATCTTCCCGACGTGACCCGATTGCTGCATCAGGCGGAACGCATCCGACACCTCATCCGCCGTGAAGGGCTGGAACGGCAGCGGCTTCAGTCCGCCTTCCGTGAACAGGGCCATCACCTCGCGGAACAGTCGGGCTCCGTCCTCGCCCTGGTGCTGGAGCACCTGATCGAGATCGACGCCGAAATAGGACAGGTTTCGACGGAACGGGCGCAGGCCGATATGGGTGTTGGCGACGTAGTCGCGCTTGCCCAGTTCGATGAAGCGGCCGAACGGCTTCAGCACGTTTAGGCTGCGCTCCATCGCCTCGCCGAAGAGGCTGTTGAGCACTACGCCGACACCGTCGCCGGTGATGCGGCGAACGTCGTCGACGAAGGCGAGCGAGCGTGAATCGAGCACATGCTCGGCGCCGAGCGCCTTGACCAGGGCGCGTTTCTCCCGAGACCCGGCGGTGGCGATGACCCGCGCGCCCTTCAGCTTGGCGATCTGGAGCGCGGCGAGACCGACACCGCCGGCACCGCCATGGACCAGCACCCACTCGCCGCGCCGCAGGCGCGCGCAACTCACGAGGCTGTAATACGCAGTGAGGAACGCCACCGGCACAGTGGCGGCCGCCTGCGGGTCGAGGCCGGGCGGGCTCGGGGCCACGACGAGTTCCGGCACCACGATGTGGGTGGCGAAGCCCGATTGCGCGAAGGCGACGACCCGGTCACCCACCTTGAATGCGTCGACACCCTTGCCCACCGAGAGCACGCGGCCGGCGACTTCGAGTCCGAGGCGCGGACCGGCGAAGCCATCCTCAAGGATCTCCTCGGGCAACATCGAGAGAGCCCAGAGCACGTCGCGGAAGTTGAGACCGGTGGCCTCCACCGCGATCTCGACTTCTCCGGGGCCGGGCGCCCGGCGTATCGCCGGCCCCCAGGCCATCTCGTTGAGGCCGCCGGTGTTGCTGCGCTCCAGCCGCGCTGCGGGGGCGGGTACGGCATTTCCGGAGGGCCGGCGCGCGAACTGGCCGGGGGAAAACCGGATCACCCGCGTGCGGTCGGCGTCAAGCACGATCTCGGTCTCGTCGGTCCCGGACAAGATGAGATCGCGCAGACGCTCGGCCGCGCTCTTGGTCGAGAGGGCCGGGGTCAAGTCGATACGGCGCACATCGAGGTTCGCCACCTCGTTCGCCAGGGTGCGGGTGAAGGCCCAGATGCCAGCCTCGACGGAGCCGTTGGCGTCTCCGTCATTGCGGGTGGCGCCGGGGCAGACCACCCAGAGACGGGTCTGACGGCTTCCGAGATGCTCCACACAGCGCTTCAGGTTCAAACACCGATCGCGAAGGCGATCGGCGGCGGCACCCGCGTTGTTGAAGGCTCCGGCAAGATAGACCACGGTATCAGGGGTCTCGCGCTCCAATTCGCGCAGGGATTGCTCGGAATCGAGGATGATCGAGACATGGACCCCGCTGGCCACCAGCAAGGTCGCAAGCGACGATGCCGTCTCCGCCGCGTAGGCGTCGTGGGAGCCAATGACGAAGGCGAAGCTCTGTCCGGCAGCCGGCCCGGCGCGCACCGGAGCTTCTGCGATGAACAGGAGGTCGTCACCGTTGGCCGACACCGCGCGATCGACGGCCACGCGGACCAAACCGGTGTCGCTCAAGGAACGCTGCCAGCCGGTGATATCGTCGAGCCGGCCCATCGGCATGTCGCCGACCGTCTCGAACCACTCCGGCAGCAGGCCGAACACGAGGTCGCGGAACAGCGACGCGCCGGGCTCGACGGCGATCAGGAAGCCGCCGGTCGCGAGCGCGTCGGCCACTTGCTGGAGCAGGCCGCGCTCGGAGCGGTGCAGGACGTTGCTCGCTAGGATCGCGTCGAAGCCGCCAGCCGTGAGGTCGGCGGCATCCTCGATGACGGTGACGCCGCGGGGCAAGGCGAGACGAGCGCGCTCCGCCAAGCGCCGGTCGGCCTCGAACACCGTGAGCTGCGCTTCGATCGTATCGGAGAGCCCGGCGGCCTGGGCCGAAAGTGGGCCGAAGCCGAGTTGGAGGATGCGCAGAGCCCGATCCCGGGGGAGGGCGCCGCGTCCGGCCTCGACGATGGCCGAGATGACGTTGGCGGAGGCTCGAGCCGTCGCGCTACGCAGGGTGAAGGCGTCGAGGGCGTTCTGCGACAAGGTTGGAGCGGTGCCGAGCTCGCCCGCGAGCAGTCGCGCGACCACAGCGCCGATATCGGCGGTGAGCACGAGTTCCGCCGAGAGCTCGGGATGATCCGCTGCGATCCACCGCATAATCTCGTCGGGGGCCGGCAGTGACACGTCCTTGCGCAGGATCCAGCGGTTTCCGTCGAGGGTCGCGAGGCCGCTGCTTTCCAGGGCATAGAGGGCGTTGATCAGCCAGGGACGCATCGCTTCGGGCACGCGCTCGTCGATGGCGACGGTTCCGGAGCGCTGCAGACCCTCGGCGAGACGGTAGGCCATAGAAGTGGCCCAGCCTTCCAACAGGAGATGACCCGGTGCGAGCGGCGCCTCGGACGACGCGAAAGCGGCCTTGGCCTGTGGCCGAACTCCATCGGCGATCCGCTGGCGCCGATCCATTGGGATCGCCGTAGGCTCGGTCGCCAATTCCGGACGCTGCGCGATGGCGTAGGCAGCCAACTCGTTGGTGTTCTTGGCCCGCAGAGCCTGGAATCGCCCTTCGCGGAGGCTGGCGACGATTTCGCCCGCCTCATCCACCAGGGTGAAGTCCGCGAGAATGCTGCGCTCGTTGCAACGCCGAGTCCGAATCTCGGCGCGGGCGATTACAGCACCTGGCTTCACGAGGCGAATCTCGCCGAAGCGCACCGGTACGTAGGCCTTGGTGGAGCCTTCGCCCATCAGGTCGGCGAAGAGCAGGATCAGGCCGTGGAAACAGGCATCGAGGCGCGCCGGCACGAGGCCGAAGCGTGGATCAGCCTCGGCCGGGAGCAGCTCGGAAACGATGGTGGTTTCGTCGACGCGGGCGGAGAGGGCTACCTGACGGAAGCTCGGGCCGAAGCCGAGGCCGGAGGCCGCAGCGAGCTTGTAGAGGGCAGCGCCCTCAACGGCGTTCTCGCCGATGCCAGCGATCTCCACGGGGGCCGGGGCTGCGTAATCACCGTCGACGATCTTCGCCGCGGCGTGAAGCTGCCAAGCAGCCTGAGTCAGGCGCGGACGGCTGAGGATCTGGATGCCGTTGCCGGAGCCCGAGATCCGAACCATGACCTCGCGCAGGGATTCCTCACCGAAAACCATCGGCGATTGAATCTCGAACTCGGCCAGGATCACGCTCTCGCTGCGGGTCGACTCGCGGGCGACGCCGAGCGCCATCTCGATGAAGGCGGCACCGGGCAGGATCGCCTGCCCGTCGATGCGGTGATCGTCGAGTTCCGGCACCGTCGCGATGTCGACGTGACCGTGCCATTCGAGTCCGTCGGGGGTGATCCGCGAACCATAGAGTGGGTGATAGGAACGCGGGGAGGTCGCGCCGACGCCCTCAGCGGTCTCCGCCAGGCGGAAGGTGCGGCGCTGCCAGGGATAGAGCGGCAGCGACACGTCTCCCTGCGGATTGTCACCGAACGCGATCGTATCGTCGATGGCTGCCCCCTGGACCAGGGCGGCCGCCACGGCGCGGGCGATCGGATCGGCATCCGCCGGCTTGCGGTGGAGCACGCCGATGGTGGCGTTCTCAATGCCGAGCGGCTCGATGGCGTCGCCAATATGTGACAACAGGGTGGCGCGCGGTCCGACCTCGACGAAGACGCGAGCGCCCTGACGTGTCGCTTCCTGCACCGCTTCGCAGAAGCGGACCGGCTCCCGGATGTTGCGCCACCAATAGCCAGCGCCAAATTCCGACCCGCTCAGCATGCCACCGGTGACGGTGGAGACCATCGCCGTGGTACCGAGGCTCGGCTCAAGGCCAGCCAGATCGCGAAGCAGCGGCTTCTCGGTCGGATTCATCAACCGGCCGTGGAAGGGATATTCGAGGTCGAGTTTGCGGCCGCGGCGACGCTTGCGCGCGAACGCCTTCATCGCCGCATCGATGTCCTTGTCCGGACCAGCGATGGTGACGGCCTTGGGGCTGTTATAGGCGGCGATGTCGAGGTTGGGGTAATCCTGGAGGAACAGCTCAATCTCGTCCGCCGGCGCAAGCAGCACTGCCATGGTCCCGAGACCGCGGGTGCTCTCTTGATGCTGACTGCGGTAGAAGATGACCCGCACGGCCTGATCGAGTGACAGGATGCCGGCGGCTTCCGCAGCGGCAATCTCGCCGACGCTGTGACCAAGCACGTATTTCGGGTTGAGGCCTCGCGCCCGCAGGGCCGTGGTCGAGGCGCTCGAAATCGCGAAGATTAGCGGTTGCGAAACCCGGGTAAGGACGAGACGTTCGTCAAGGTCGTCAGCGAAGAGGGCCTCTTTGAGGGACCATCCCGACAACTCAGCGAAGAGCCCGTCGATCCGATCGAAGGCAACGCGGAACACCGCATTCTGCTGGTAGGCCTCGCGACCCATCCCGGCCCATTGGCTTCCGTTGCCGGAATAGACGAAAGCGACCTCGGCGGCGCGATCCACTGCCGTGCCGGTCAGGACGGTCCCAACATCTTCGCCCTCGCCGACGGCTCGAAGAGCCTCGGACAGCTGGCTATCGAGCGGGACCGCCAGACGAGAGGCGAGACGCTCGCGACGATGTGCGGCCGCCGCCGCGATCCGGGCGATGTCGGCGGCCTCGGCACCCGCGAAGCGATCGGCATAATCGAGTGCGAGTTCGTTGAGCGCGGCGCGGCTCTGCGCCGAGAGCAGCAGCAGGGCGGGGACGCGGCCCGGCGTTTCGCCGCCCTTGATCACGGGCGGACGACCATCGGTGAGGACCACGTGGGCGTTGGTACCGCCGAAGCCGAAGGAATTGACACCGGCAAAGCGTTCTTTGCCGGTGCGGACCAGCGGGAGCGGTCGATTCGTCACCGACAGATTGAGGTCGGCGAACGGAATATCCGGGTTCACCTCCGCCGCGTGCAGCGAGGTGGGGAACAGATCGTGCTCGAGGGCTAGGCTCGCCTTGAGCAGACCGGCTAGGCCGGAAACCGGCTCGGTATGACCAATATTGCTCTTGATCGAGCCGATCGGCAGCGGTGCCTTGCGCGGACGTCCAAGCTTGCCGCCGATGGCACCGGCCTCGATCGGATCGCCCACCTGGGTTCCGGTACCGTGCGCTTCGACGAAGACCACCAAATCGAGATCAATCTCAGCCTCGCGATACACTTGCTCCAGAAGAGCGCCTTGAGCGTAGCCTGACGGAAGCGAGATACCGGTGGTGCGGCCATCCGAATTGACGCCGCTGGCCGCGATGACGCCGCGGACGGTGTTGCCATCGCGCAACGCCGCTTTCGCCGATTGAAGAACGAGTACGACACCACCTTCGGAGCGAACGTACCCGTCGGCATTGGCCGAGAACGCTTGGCACAGACCCGTGCGGGAAAGCATCTGAGCGTTCGAGAAACAGATGAAGTTGAACGGGCTGGCAAGCAGGTTGACACCCGCCACCACCGCTGTGTCGATCCGGCCGCTGGCTATGGCGGCCACGGCGGCATCGAGGGCAACCAAGGAGGACGAGCAGGCCGTATCGACGGTGAAGCTCGGCCCCTTCAGATCGTAGATGTAGGAAATTCGGTTCGAGAGGATCGAGAGCGTGTTGCCGGTGGCCGCGTAGGCGTCGCCGGACGCGGAATCGAGAATGCGCAGGTTGCCGTAATCGAGGGAGGAGGCTCCTACGAACACGCCGATCTGGCTGCCGGCCACGGCGGAGGGACGCAGGCCCGCATCCTCCAGCGCTTCCCAGGTCAGTTCGAGCAGGAGCCGCTGCTGCGGATCCATCTGTTCTGCCTCGCGCGGCGAGATCCCGAACACAGCCGGATCGAACGACCAGATGTCATCGAGAACGCCGGCCGACCACGTATAGCTCTTGCCGCGCTCCTGAGCGCGCGGGTGCCCGAACCGTTCCAGCGACCAGCGATCGTCAGGAATGCGACCGACGGCGCAGCGCGCCTCGGTCAGGAGCTGCCAGAGCCCCTCGACGCTCGAAGCGCCCGGCAGACGGCAGGCACGGCCGATGATCGCGATGTCTGTACGTTGGGTCACGTTCGATTCGCACACGCTCTTGAACGGGGAACGAAACCGGTGCGCGAGCACCGGGCAATCCGGCCGATCCTTAGTATGGCACCAGAACGGTGTCCAACCGGACAGGATCGAAATGCAAGGACCACCTCAAGGAGGCACCCCCCGCTGTCCGTATTCACCTTCGCACTAATGGCTGAAATGGGTGCCATTGGAAACGAAGGCCACGTCAATATTCGGCATCCAGTCGAATCGAAGCCAATAGCCAGCACGATCGTCGAACGTCTGCCACGCATGACGGTCGAAATCGAAGGAAACTCTCGATTTCGTCGGCGCGTGCCTGACATGGTCCGCAAGGAGACACACTCGCCCGCCCGATCGATCGCTTATCAAGAAGGCACCCGATCGAACCGACCTTCCACTTGACGCAGGATTAGGGCGATGGCGGGGCAACCGCGGATTGGAAATAGTCGAATGTGGCGACGCAGCGCAAGGTCGCTGCGTCGCGGCAGGCCAAGGCGTGCGCAGCGCGCTCGTCAGGGCGATCATCGCCTCAGAGACGAAAATGCGCGGCGGTCCGCGACAAATTGGGATTATAATAAGGGTCGGCGCGCAGTTGCGCTCCCCAGCGATCCTGCATCACGCGGATTTCGGATTGGAAACGGGCGCGCTTCTCGAGGGTATCCTCAGCCCCCCGACTTTTCGACTCATGGTGAACGAGGCGAGCATACGGCGTCCAGACGATCCGATACCCTGCGGCGCGCGCGCGCAGGCACAAGTCGACGTCGTTGAAGGCAACGGCCAGACTGGCTGCATCAAAGCCGCCAACCTCTGCGAACACGGCGGCCCGCATGGCTAGGCACGCTCCGGTCACGGCGGAGACCTCCTGAGCAAGCACCATCCGGGCAAAATAGCCTCGATCGGTATCCGGCAGCCCGAGGTGGGAATGGCCCGCCACCCCGCCGATGCCGAGGACGATGCCGCCATGCTGCACGGTCCCATCGGGGTAGAGCAGCTTTGCACCCACGGCCCCAATCTCAGGATCGAGGGTGATCGAGACGAGTTCGCGCAACCAGCCGGACTCGATCACCTCCACGTCGTTGTTCAGGAACAGCAGCACCGGACCGCTGGCGGCGGCGGCCCCGCGATTCGACAGGTCGGAGAAGTTGAACGGCCCAGGCACGGCGACCACGCGCAGTCGTGGATCCCGGGCATAGGCGTCGAACAGGGCAAGCGTCTGGGGCTCGACGCTGTCGTTGTCCACGACAACGACCTCGATATCCGGATAATCGGTAGCCGCGAACAGGCCTCGGAGGACGATCTCCAGCAATTCGGCACGATCCCGGGTAGGGATGATCACCGAGACGCGTGGCGCAGGCTCGGGCAGCGAACGCACGAAACGGTTGAACCCCAGCGGACCACGCACCGCGTGCCCGCCCGAAGCGGCAACGATCTCCGACAAGGCTTGCAACCGCGCGGTCTCCGACTGCGCCAGCGCCCGGTCCGAGAAAGTGCCCGACCCACCAGCGGCGCGCCAATGATAAAGAACCCGCGGGATGTGATGGATACGCGAGGTCGGAACGCCTGCGGTCGCGCGAAGCAGAAGGTCGTGGTCCTGACTGCCCTCGAAACCGGGACGCAGGCCGCCGAGCTCGCGCACCCGAGCGGTCGCGAGCACGCAGAGGTGATTGATGTAGTTTTGACCGTAGAGCAGCTCCCGGTCGAAGCTGGACTTGAAATGCGGCTCGAAGCGGCGCCCGCGCGCATCGATCTTGTCTTCGTCGCTGTAGATCAGCACCCGGTCGGGATCGCTCCGGATGGCCGCCGCGACGTGATACAGCGCGGTCTCGGCTAGCACGTCGTCATGGTCCAGGAAGGCGACGTGGCTGCCTTGTGCCAGAGCGAGGGCGTCGTTGCTGGCGCGCGAAATATGACCGTTCTGCGATCGACGCATTACCCGGATCCGCGGGTCGGCCGCCGCGTGGCGCGCCAGCAGGCGCGGAATCACCGGATTGGTCGAGGCATCGTCGGCGATGCAGAGTTCCCACTGGGGATAGAGCTGCGCACGAACTGACCGCAGAGCTGCCTCCAGTACTGCCGGAGCGGGATCATGCACGGGCATCAACACGGAGATCAGGGGTAGCCGACCTTGGGCCTGCCACCCGGCGATCTCGGAGCGGATGCTGCGGCGGTTCGCTTCCGTCAGAGTGTCGAACCGGGCGATCCAGGCCCGGTAGCCCGTCTCCGAATGGTGCTGCAGGGCGGCCATCAATAACCCCCGCCCGCGTACCTTCAGCCCGAGGGAGCGCCAGTAGAGAGCCCGGACCGCCGTCGCCGGGTCCCGCGTCAAGGCTCTCGCAGCGAGCAGGATACGGCCACGGCGGCGGATCGTGACGTCGGTCACATGCGGTTGCTGCTCCCGCGCCAAAGGCGTCAAACGCAAGGACTGCACGGCGGCGGGGAGCCGGCCGGTCCAGGCGAACCAATCGTTGCCCTCAGCTTCCTCGGGAAGACTCTCCACGCCGGTCGCACCAGCCAGAACGGTCATCAGCACCCGGGGAAGATTGCCGCTCCCGGCATCCCGGAAGCGGATCGTCACCCAGGTTCCACTGAGCCCCGTCCCGCCTAGGTCGAGGGTGAGGGCGCCCCCCTCCCGAACCAGACGTCGAACGGCCGAGAGGGTGGTCGAGCCCGGCAGAACGACTCTGCATGTTTCGTCCGGAAGGCTTTGAAGCGCGCTCAGGAGGTCCAGCCCTTGCTGACCGCGTCGCGCACGGCATCCGCCATCGCGACATCGAAAACGAGCATTTCCTGCGCCACCTTCAGGCTCTTCAGACGCTCCGCGAGGCGCAGCACCTCGGCGGAGATTGGCTCGGGAACTGGAATCGGCGCATCGATACCGAGCCGGTCGAAGACCGTGGTGATGAAAGCCTCGAAGAAATCGCGATGTCCCACGATTCCAACACGGGCGAGGATCTCGATGGCGACAATGGAATTGCCGGGCTGAAGCCGGTCATCGGGCAGACGCGTTCCAAACTGACGTGTCAAGGGGTTGTAGAGGAGGTGATAAGCCGATTCCGGCAACATCCGGAAAAACCGCTTCAGCGCTCTGGGATCGTCGAAATTGTAATCGGCCACGAAGGCGGCCGCCTCGGTCAAGCGCCCGAGACGCCAGTTCTGGACCGGGTCGATGGCCACCGCCGTGCGGGCCTTCAGCCAAAGCAGGCGCGTGGCCATCTCTACGTAAGGGTCGTGGACGAGGGCCGTGGTGAGGAAGTTCTCGCTGATAAAAAACCCCTCATAGCGCGGAACGACGATGGCGCCAGAGAGGAACGAGGACGTCAGCCAAGGACTCTCGAACAGCACCCGAAGGATCTCGTCTGGCAGCTTGCCAATCCCAAAATAGCATTGCTGGAACCGGTCGAAGATCGCCGCCTGGATCACGCTGTCAGCATTGATACTCGTATCGACCAGCAGCACCTTGCCCTGAATCGGGTTCTCGATCTTCGCGCGTCGATAGATCAGCACGTTGGTGTCGGTATCGAAGATCTCGACTCGCCGCGCCTGCTCCAGACCGGGCGCCTGCACCTCGGTGATCTCGAACACGCATTGCCCAGTGGAATGCCAACCATTGGCACGGATGGCTTGATCGGTGATCGCGGCCGGAACCTCGGCGACACGGCGGCCGTCCAAGGCGACGAAGACGCGGCTGATCGCCAAGGGGTTGTCCGGAACGACCCAGCCTCGGATCGTGTGGCCCAAATCATAGTCTACGTAAAATCGCATTCCTCAACCGCTGCCAAGCCGCATTCCGGTTCCGCGGATGCCCGCCCCGGCCTTAGCCCATTTTCCGACGCCGTGCAGCGAAATGCCGGTCTTCCGGCAAAGTTGCTCGCTCACCCCCCTTGCGCACCCAGCGGCCAGAAGCTAATAGCCCCTCACCGGCGAAGAACAGCGCCGGTGAGGGCGCGTAGCTCAGCGGGAGAGCACTACCTTGACATGGTAGGGGTCACAGGTTCGATCCCTGTCGCGCCCACCATTCCACCTCATGGAATGGTTTGAAAACACGGCCCCCTCACGGGGGCCGTTTTCGTTTGCTCTGGACAATGCAGGGGTCGCGCACGATCCCACCAACGAGCCGCATTCGACAGACTGCAGGCTCGATGGGCCACATAAAAGAGTCGCCGAGAGCATCGTCCCGGAAATCGGATCCGGGGCGATGCTCTAAACTATTGAATTTTACATCGTCTTTTCCCGGAAGCCGGCATCCACCTTTCGGGACGATGCTCAAGGGTCGGACATTCGCCTTTAAAATCGAGGTTGCCTGGTACCATCGTACAACATCACACAAAATGCGTCCGTGCCGTCCTTTCGACAGAATTCAGCGAAATATCAAGGTTTGATTCGATCACTACATTCGGTATTCGATCGAGCACAACAAGACGGCACCTGCAGATCGGACCAAGACTCGAATCCCAGTTACGGTCGCTTTAAGATTAGTATCCCAACCTCATCGCTCTTTCGGAGTAGCTGGGGCATCGTCCTGAAAGGCGATTGCCGGCTTTCGGAAAAAGACGATGCTACGGAAAGTTCCTACCACAGCACCTCGGAGCTGGTTTCCGATATGCCGTGCCAGAGATCTTCAGGTCGACAGGTCACCATGACGTTTACCATAATTCCGAAAGTCGTCTGTGCAAGCGTTCCGCTTGGGAAGACATCATGAACCCGGCATCGCGCAGAATCTCGTCTTCCTGGAGAGCTCGACTTTTCCATCTGTTTCAACGGCCGGACAAAGGGCAGGTATGATGCGGCGACCCGATTCCTCCGAGCTGATCTCGGCCCTGTCCAGCTGCCGCGTCGCCTTCATCGGCGTCGCAGCGATGAGCGGGCTGGTGAACGTCCTGTACCTGACGGGCTCGTTCTTCATGCTGGAGGTGTACGACCGGGTGATCCCGAGCCGGTCGGTACCGACGCTGGTGGGGCTGATGGTGCTGGCCCTGGTGCTGTACGGCTTCCAGGGAGTGCTCGAGACACTGCGCTCGCGCGTGCTGACCCGGGTCGGGGCAGCACTCGACGAAGCGTTGAGCGGGCGGGTGTTCGACCTGGTGGTGCGCGCGCCGCTCAAGGGCGCCGCCCCGGCCGACGGCCTGCTTCCCTTGCGCGACCTTGACCAGTTGCGCGCCTTCCTCGGCGGGTCGGGTCCCTCCGCCTTCTTCGACCTGCCGTGGATCCCGATCTACCTGGCGATCTGCTTCCTGTTCCACCCCCTCATCGGGGTCGCGGCCGTGGCCGGCGCCGGGGTGCTGGCGGCGCTGGCGCTCCTCAACGATCGAGCAACACAGGCGCCGGCCCGGGCCGCCACTGGCCACGGCCTGCGCCGCAACGGCCTCGCCGAGGCCGGGCGACGCAATGCCGAAGTGCTGGCGGCGCTGGGCATGCAGGGGCGTTTCGCGACCCGCTGGGCCGTTGCCAACGACGCCTACCGGCAGGCGCATCAACGCGTCTCGGACGTAGCCGGGGGCTACGGCGCGATGTCGAAGGTGTTTCGTACGGCCCTGCAATCGGCGGTGCTGGCGTTGGGCGCCTGGCTGGTGATCAACGGTCAGGCCTCGGCCGGCATCATCATCGCCTCCTCGATCCTGGTGTCGCGGGCGCTCGCCCCGGCCGAACTCGCCATCGCAAACTGGAAGGGCTTCGTCCAGGCGCGCCAATCCTGGGGCCGCCTCTCGGAGCTGTTCGCCCGGCTGCCGGCCCCCGGCCAGCCCCATGCCCTGCCGGCCCCGACCCAGTCATTGCAGGTGGAGGGAGTCAGCGTGGCGCCCCCCGGCGTGCAGCGCATCGTGGTCCAGGATATCAGCTTCACCCTCCAGGCCGGCCAAGGCCTCGGGATCATCGGTCCCTCCGCCTCGGGCAAGTCGAGCCTGGTACGCGCCCTGGTGGGGCTTTGGCCGCCGGCCCGTGGCAAGGTCCGTCTCGACGGGGCTGCCCTCGATCAGTGGTCGCACGAGGATCTCGGGCGCCATATCGGCTTCCTGCCCCAGGAGGTGGAGCTGTTCGCCGGCACCGTGGCGGAGAACATCGCTCGGTTCGATCCGGCGGCCAGTCCCGAGGCGGTGATCGCAGCAGCGCGCGCGGCTGGGGTACATGAGGTCGTTCTGCGGCTCACCGAGGGCTACGACACCCGGCTCGGCGAGGGCGGCGCGGGCCTGTCGGCCGGGCAGCGCCAGCGCATCGGCCTTGCGAGGGCGCTCTACGGCGATCCCTTCCTGGTGGTGCTCGACGAGCCCAATTCCAACCTCGACGCCGAGGGCGAGAACGCCCTGACCCAGGCGATTCTCGGGGTGCGTCAGCGCGGCGGCCTGTGCCTGGTCATCGCCCATCGGCCAAGCGCGCTCGCCGCCGTCGATCTGGTGCTGGTGATGGCCGAGGGCCGCGCCCAGGCGGTGGGACCCAAGGACGAGGTGTTCAAACGGGTCCTGCGTCCAGCCCCCGTGCCCGTACCGGCCGCGCCCAACGCGATTCAGGAGAGCGCATGATGGCCCTCGGTCTCCATCCCAATGCCGGCCGGATGTCGGTTTCCACGCCGGTGCCGGTTCCTGCGACGCAGCTCGGCCCCGCTGCGCCCGGGGCACTGAATTCGATCCAGCGCCACCTCGCTCTGGCGGTGGGCGTCGGCGCCGTCCTGGTCGTTGGGATCGGCGGCTGGGCAAGCTTCACCAACATCTCGGGAGCGGTGATCGCCCCCGGCCAGCTCGTTGTCGAATCCGACGTCAAGAAGCTGCAGCACCCCACCGGCGGCGTGGTCGGTGAGCTGCGGGTGAGGTGCTGCAGCTTCTTGACGTCGGATTCGACAACGAGCTGGCCGGGGGCGATCACCGCTCCCGAGATGTTGGTGAAGCTTGCCCAGCCGCCGATCCCAACGACCAG
>JAKONB010000072.1 GCA_022702195.1 Beijerinckiaceae bacterium
GCCAAGATCATGCTGCCCTCGGCGGCCCCCTACATCTTCACCGGCCTGCGCATCGGCGTCGGCCTGTCCTGGCTCGCCATCGTGGCGGCCGAGATGCTCATCGGCGGCGTCGGCATCGGCTTCTTCATCTGGGACGCGTGGAACTCGTCGCATATCAGCGAGATCATCGTCGCCCTCGTCTATGTCGGGGTGATCGGCTTCATCCTCGACCGCATCGTCGCCTTCGTCGGCAATCTCGTCACCCGCGGCACCGCGACGGCCTGAGGATCCCAACCGATGAGCTATCTCAGCATCGAGAATGTCGGCATCAGCTTCACCCGCGCGGGGCGCACCACCGAGGTGCTGCGCGACGTGAGCCTGAAGATCGACAAGGGCGAGTTCGTCTCGCTGATCGGCCATTCGGGCTGCGGCAAGTCGACGGTGCTCAACATCGTCGCCGGCCTGCTCAAAGCCTCGACCGGCGGCGTCCTCCTGGAAGAGAAAGAGGTCAACAGCCCCGGACCCGACCGCGCCGTGGTGTTCCAGAACCACTCCCTGCTGCCCTGGCTCACGGTGCGGGAGAACGTGGCGCTGGCGGTGGACAAGGTGTCGAAGGGCAAACGCACCAAGGCCGAGCGCGCCGCCTGGATCGACCACAACCTGTCGCTCGTGAACATGACCCACGCCGCCGACAAGCGCCCGAACGAGATTTCGGGCGGCATGAAGCAGCGCGTGGGCATCGCACGGGCGCTGGCGATGGAGCCCAAGGTGCTGCTGCTGGACGAGCCGTTCGGGGCGCTCGACGCGCTCACCCGCGCCCATCTGCAGGATTCGCTCATGGAGATCCACGCCCGGCTCAAGAACGCCGTCATCATGATCACCCACGACGTGGACGAGGCGGTGCTCCTCTCCGACCGCATCGTGATGATGACCAACGGCCCGGCCGCCACCATCGGCGAGATCCTCGCCGTCGATCTCGCCCGGCCGCGCCGCCGGCTCGATCTCGTGGAGGACCCGACCTACACCCATGCCCGCGCCGCGGTGCTTGAATTCCTCTACGCCCGGCACGCCAAGCCGGCCATGGCGGCTTGAGGGCCGGGCGCGCGCGATGAAGGACAGATTGGTCGTCATCGGCAACGGCATGGCGTCGTTGCGGTTTCTCGAACGTCTCACCGAGCGGGCACCGGGGCTCTACGACGTCACCGTCGTGGGCGCCGAGCCGCAGGCCGCCTATAACCGCGTGCTGCTCTCGTCGCTGCTCGGCGGCGAGGTCGACGAGGCGGCCTGCGCCTTCCGGGGGCTCGACTGGTACGCGGCCCACGGCATCCGCCTGATCACCGGCGCGCCGGTGACGCAGATCGACCGCGAGAACGGCCTCGTCATGGTGGGCGAGACCCATGTCCTGCCCTTCGACAAGCTCGTGCTCGCGGTGGGCTCGGTGCCGATTCGATTGCCGAAACCCGGCATGGACCTGCCCGGCGTGCTCACCTTCCGGGATCTCGCCGATGTCGCCGCCATCCGCCGGGCAGCGGTGGCGCAGGCCAAGGCCATCGTCATCGGCGGCGGCCTGCTCGGGTTGGAGGCCGCTGTCGGCCTCGCGCGGCTGGGCGTCGACACCACCCTGCTGCACGTGATGGACCGGTTGATGGAGCGCCAACTCGACCATGCCGCCGCCGGCCTCGTGAAGCGCGCCATGGAGGCGCGCGGGGTGACGGTTCTGCTCAAGGCCGACACCGCCGCCATCGCGGGCGAGGGCCGGGTCGAGCGCCTGATCCTCGCCGACGGCACGGTGCTGTCCGCCGACCTCGTGGTGATGTCGGTGGGGGTGCGCCCCAACATCGCGCTCGCCCAGGCCGCCGGCCTCGAGACAGCCCGCGGGATCAAGGTCGACGACCGGATGACGAGTTCGGATCCCCGCATCTTCGCGCTCGGCGAATGCGCCGAGCATCGCGGCCTGGTCTACGGCCTGGTGGAGCCCGCCTATGAGCAGGCGGAGGCCCTGAGCCGCCACCTCATGGGCGAGGCGGCGTCCTATCTGGGCACCGCGCTCGCCACCAGCCTCAAGGTCTCGGGGCTCCCCGTCTTCTCGGCCGGCGAGATCGAGGCGCCGGAGGGCGCCGAGACCGTGCTCATGTCCGATCCCGGGATCGGGCTCTACCGCAAGCTGATCTTCGGGGAAGACCGGCTGCTCGGCGCGGTGTTCGTCGGCGACATCGCCGAGCAGGGCTGGTGCAAGGAGCTGATCCGCACCGGCGCCCCGATCGCCGAGCACCGCGACGACCTCATGTTCGGGCGCTCCACCGCCCCCCACCCCCTCGCAGCGTGACGGAGGCTTTCATGGCTGACGACTTCAACGCCGAGCAGAAGCGCTATCTCGAGGGCTTCGCCTCCGGCATCTCCGCCGCCCGGCTTACCGGCGGCCTCGCCCTCGGGCAGGCGGCCGCTCCGCCGGCCGAACCCACCGGGCCGGACGCGATCCACATCAAGGCCCAGGACGCCACGGTGAAGGCCGGCGGCAAGCTCTGCGACCAGGAGAAGTGGAAGCGCGCCGAGAACCCGTTCGACGGCCACAACCGCCTGATCGCCGAGGCCGCCACCGGCAAGGCGCCCAAGCCCGAGGACAATTTCCGCTGGCGCTATCACGGCCTGTTCTGGGTGGCCCCCGCCCAGAATTCCTACATGTGCCGCCTGCGCATCCCCAACGGCATCTTGCACCATTGGCAATTCGCCGGCATCGCCGATCTGGCCGATGCCCATGGCGGGGGCTACGCCCACGTCCCCACCCGCGCCAACCTCCAGGTCCGCGAGATCACCCCAGAGCACGGCCAGCCCTTCCTCGACGGGCTGATCGATCTCGGCCTGACCGCGCGCGGGGCGGGGGCCGACAACATTCGCAACGTCACCGGCTCGCCGGTGGCCGGCATCGATGCGCAGGAGCTGCTCGACACGCGGCCCCTGGCGAAGTCCTGGCACAACCACATCCTCAACGACCGCTCGCTCTTCGGCCTGCCGCGCAAGTTCAACGTCGCCTTCGATGGCGGCGGCGTCATGCCGGTGCTGGAGGAGACCAACGATATCGGCTTCCAGGCCGTGAAGGTGTTGGAGGGCGCGGCGGTGGAGCCCGGCGTATGGATGCGCCTGGTGCTCGGCGGCATCTCGGGCCACCGCGATCTCGCCCGCGACACCGGCGTGGTGCTCAAGGCCGCCGATTGCAACAAAGTGGCGGACGCGATCCTGCGTGTTTTCATCAAGAACGGCGACCGCACCAACCGCAACAAGAGCCGGATGAAGTACGTCCTCGACGCTTGGGGCTTCGACAAGTACCTCGCCGCCGTGGAGGATGAACTCGGCCACAAGCTCGACCGGGTCGATCCCGCCCATATCGCCCCGCGTGGCCCCATGGACCGCTTCGCCCATGTGGGCGTCCATAAGCAGGTCCAGCCGGGCCTGAACTGGATCGGCGTGATCCTGCCCGTCGGCAAGCTCACCACCGACCAGATGCGCGATCTGGCCAGGATCGCCGCCGAATGCGGCGACGGTGCCATCCGGATGACCGTCTGGCAGAACTTCCTGTTCTCCGGGGTTCCCGACGCCAAGATCGCCGAGGTCCAGGCCCGGGTGGCGGCCCTCGGCCTCACCACCGAGGCATCCAGCATCCGCGCCGGCCTCGTGGCTTGCACCGGCAACCAGGGTTGCAAGTTCGCCGCCTCCGACACCAAGGGCCACGCCCTGGTGATCGCCGACTACATTGAGGCGAACCTGAAGGAGCTCGACGTGCCGGTGAACGTCCACCTCACCGGCTGCCACCATTCTTGCGCCCAGCATTACATCGGCGATATCGGCCTGATCGGCGCCAAGGTCGTGGTCTCGGAGGAGGGCGACACCGTCGAGGGCTACGACATCGTGGTGGGCGGCGGCTTCGGCGACAGCCCGAAGATCGGCACCGAGATCTGGAAGGCGGTCAGGGCCGAGGATTGCCCCACCCGGATCGAGGCGCTGCTGCGCAGCTACCTTGCCAGGCGCGCGGGGCCGCAGGAGAGCTTCCAGGCCTTCACCGCCCGCACCGGTCCCGAATCCCTGCGCACCATCGCCGAAGAGCAACCCGTCCTGCGAGCAGCCGCATGAGCGAGCACGTCACCCCCCCGCTGGTCCTCATCCCCGAGACCGCCCCGTTCAGCGCCGATCAGCGCTCCTGGCTGTCGGGCTACTTCGCCGCGCTCCTCGGCCCCGCCGTGGAAGGAGCGACGGCCCTGGCTCCGGGCGAGTCCCCGGGCGGCGGCCCCAAGCTCGCCGACAACGACGATGCGCCCTGGCACGACCCGTCCATGCCGCTCCCCGACCGGATGGAGCTCGCCAAGGAGCGGCCCGAGGCCCAGAAGCTGATGGCCGCCATGGCGCAGCAGGATTGCGGTCAGTGCGGCTACAATTGCGCCGATTACGCCAACGCGATCTTCCTCAAGAGCGAGGAGCGCCTGAACCTCTGCCAGCCCGGCGGCAAGGACACGCTCCGGATGCTGAAGAAGCTGGACGAGGAATTCGGCGGCGCCGGCGGGGCCGCCGCGAAACCGGCGGGCGAGGCCGCGCCCAAGACCGAGGCCCCGCTCGGGCCGCTGGGCTTCTGCCGCGAGAATCCGGTGGAGGCGACCTTCGTCTCGCGCACCCGGCTCAACGCCCCGGGCGGCGAGAAGGAGACTTGGCACGTCGAGATCGATCTCACCGGCACGCCCATCGACTACGTGGTGGGCGATTCCCTCGGGCTGTTCCCGGCCAACGCCCCGGCCCTGGTCGACGCAGTGATCGCCGAACTCGGTGCCCGGCCCGAGCGCCGGATCGGGGCCAAGACCCTGCGCGATCGGCTGATGACCGAATATGCACTCGGCGGCGCGCCGGACGGGCTCTACCAGCTCCTCTCGCTCCTCACCTCGGGGGAGGCGCGCAAGAAGGCCCAGGCGCTCGCCGCCGGCGAGGACCCGGACGGCGACGCCGCCCATCTCGACGTACTCGGCGCGCTCCACAAGTTCCCCGGCGCGCGCCCCGACGCGGAGGTCTTCCTCGAAGCCCTCGACGAGCTGCAGCCCCGGCTCTACTCGATCTCGTCCTCGCCCAAGGCCGATCCGGGCCGGGTCTCGCTCACCGTCGATGCAGTGCGCTACAGCCACCGCTCGCGCCTGCGCCTCGGCGTCGCTTCCACTCATCTTGGCGAGCGCATCCCCGAGGGGATGAGGGTCAAGGTCTACCTGCAGAAGGCGCACGGCTTCGCCCTGCCGGAGGACCTGTCGAAGGACGTGATCATGGTCGGCCCCGGCACCGGCATCGCGCCGTTCCGCGCCTTCCTGCGCGAGCGCGACGCGACGGGAGCGCCGGGCCGGAACTGGCTGTTCTACGGCCACCAGAAGCAGGCCTCCGACTTCTTCTACAAGGACGAGCTCAACGCCCTGAAGGACCGCAAGGTGCTCACCCGCCTGTCGCTGGCCTGGTCCCGCGACGGCGCCGAGAAGACCTACGTCCAGGACCGCATGCGGGAGACCGGCGCGGAGCTGTGGACCTGGCTCGAGGGCGGCGCGCATTTCTACGTCTGCGGCGATGCCAAGCGCATGGCCAAGGACGTGGAGCGGGCGATCATCGACGTCGCCGGACAGTTCGGCGGCAAGAACCCCGACGAGGCCGTGGCCTACCTCGCCCATCTCAAGAAGACCGGCCGCTATCAGGCCGACGTGTACTGAGCGCGCCATCTCAACCCTCCCCCCTCTGCGGGGGAGGGTGGCCCGCGCATGCGGGTCGGGAGAGGGGAGCACCGCCCTTTCCGAATTGGTCGCGCGGGCCCCTCTCCCGCCTGCTCCGCAGGCACCCTCTCCCGCAGAGGGGAGAGGGTGGGCGGTCTGCCCCGGCCCGTCTCTTGCCTCCATCCACGACCATAGAAAACCCGCCGAGGATTCCGCCATGAATGCGCACGTCCAGGCACCGGCCGCCCCCGTCAAGACCACCTGTCCCTATTGCGGCGTCGGCTGCGGCGTGCTCGCCACGCCGGACGGGCAGGGGGGTGCGGACATCGCCGGAGACACCGCACACCCGGCCAATTTCGGGCGCCTCTGCTCCAAGGGCTCGGCGCTGGGCGAGACGCTCTCCCTCGACAACCGCCTGCTCCACCCGCAGGTGGACGGCGTCCGCACGAGCTGGGAATCGGCCCTCGGCACCGTGGCGGGGTCCCTGCGCCGGATCGCGGAGCAGCACGGGCCGGACGCGATCGCGTTCTACCTCTCGGGCCAGCTCCTGACCGAGGACTACTACGTCGCCAACAAGCTCGCGAAGGGCTTCCTCGGCACCCCGCACGTCGACACCAACTCGCGCCTGTGCATGTCGAGCGCGGTGGCCGCCCACCGGCGCGCCTTCGGCTCGGACACCGTGCCGGGCTGCTACGAGGACCTCGAGGAAGCGGACCTCATCGTCCTCGTCGGGTCGAACACCGCCTGGTGCCACCCCATCCTGTTCCGCCGCATGGTCGACGCGCGGGCGAAACGCGGCACCAAGCTGGTGGTGATCGACCCCCGCCGGACCCAGACGGGCGAGGAGGCGGACCTCTTCCTCGGCCTGAAGGCCGGCACCGATACCGCCCTGTTCTCCGGCCTGCTGGTGCACCTCGCCAGCACGGGCTCCCTCGATTACCGCTTCGTCCTCGACCACACGACCGGCCTCGACGGCGCCCTCGAGCGGGCGCGTGCCATCGCGCCGACGATCTCCGCCACCGCCGCCGCCACCGGCCTGTCCGAGGCCGACGTGGCGCGGTTCTTCGAGCTGTTCGCCCGGACGAAGCGCGTCGTCACCGCCTTCTCGCAGGGGGTGAACCAGTCGGCTCAAGGCACCGACAAGGGCAACGCGATCATCAACTGCCACCTCGCCACCGGCCGCATCGGCCTGCCCGGCGCGGGACCGTTCTCGCTGACCGGCCAGCCCAACGCCATGGGCGGGCGCGAGGTCGGGGGGCTGGCCAACATGCTGGCCGCCCACATGCACTTCACCCCCGAGGAGGTGGACCGCGTCCGCCGCTTCTGGGGCGCGCCCAACATCATCACCGGCGAGGGCATGAAGGCGGTCGCCCTGTTCGAGGCGATCGAGCGCGGCAAGATCAAGGCCCTGTGGGTGATGGGCACCAACCCCATCGTGTCGATGCCGCGCGCCGACCTGATCC
>JAKONB010000081.1 GCA_022702195.1 Beijerinckiaceae bacterium
CGCGCACGGCCTTGAGCCCGGCCGCGATCGCCGCCACATCCTCGGCGGGCAGGACGCCGACCTTGCCCAGCATCGCCACATGCGCCAGCGAGCCGCGGATGTCCTGGGGCGCGAGGCGCTTGTCGAACCCGATGGAGGCGTTGATCTCCTCCATGATCTCGGCGGGACCGCTCGCGAAGCGCCCGCCCCACATCCGGTTGCTCATGTCCTCGATCATCCTTCCAGCCGCTCCGTCCCCCAAATGGGCGACGCAACGATGATGCCCGGAGCCAGGGCGGCTTTGGCCGGCGGCACCGTCCTCGCCGCCGCGCTCGGGGCGGGGCTTGCCATATACGGGACGCGTCCGACCGGCGGCAACACCGGCAGTGCGCTCTGTGCCGGGGCGGCGGCGGCCGTGGCGCGGGTGGCGCCCCTGGCCCGCGGCGAGGTCGCGGCCCTGCAGGTGCTCGAGACACCGCGCCCAGCCCCGGCCCTGACCTTCAAGGGACCGGACGGTGCCGAGACGACGCTCGCCGCCCTCCAGGGGCGTCTGCTGCTGGTCAATCTATGGGCGACCTGGTGCGCGCCATGCAAGGCCGAGATGCCGTCCCTCGACCGCCTGCAGACGGAGATGGGTGGCCCCGACTTCGCCGTGGTGGCGATCAACGTCGATACCCGCAACCTCGACCAGCCACCGAAATGGCTCGCACAGAATCGGATCGCTGCGCTCCCCTACTATGCCGATCCAGGCGGCCGGGTGCTGCCGGCGATCCAGAAGGATACGGGCTCCCTCGGCCTGCCGACGACCCTGCTGATCGACTCCAAGGGCTGCACCATCGGGGTGATGAAGGGGCCGGCCGATTGGGGCAGCGCGGACGGCAAGCGGCTGATCGCCGCCGCGCGGGGAGCACCTTAGAAGCACTCCAGGTAAATCGCCGGCTTACCTGACGTTCGGACAAGTCTTTCATCCTTGACTGTAAATTAACCGCGCCCGCAGAGGGTCACGCCGGCTCTCACCGGCGACCCCATCATGTCTTTGACGAACCTCTCGATTCGCGCCAAACTATCCTTCATCTTCGGACTTATTTTTCTACTCGTCGCAACGCTCGGTGCAACCTCCCTGTTTCAGTTGCATGCGGTCAACGAGGTCGCCCGCGACATGCGCGCGGTGCGGGTGCCCAACATCCAGACCCTCGGCAAGATCCAGGTCCTGGTCCTGCGCCAGCGGGTGAATGGCGGCCGGCTGATCACCGCCGACACGCCGGCCCAGCGGGCGGATGTCGTCGCCACCATCGCCAAGCGCGACCGGGAGATGCGCGACCTTCAGACGGCCTACGCGGCACGCCTCGCCGAGCCCGAGGAGAAGGCGCTCTACGCGGCGTTCGAGACGCAGTGGCGCGCCTATTCGGTGTTGCAGGACGGGATCACGGCGCAGGCCGAGACCGGCCAGTTGGCGGAAGCGCAGCGCACCTACAACACCACCATGTCCACCGGCATCAGCGCGGTGCTGGCCGAGTTGCAGAAGCTGGTCGACCGGGAGGAGCGGGTGAGCCGCGGGAGCGGGGAGCGCGCCCAGGCGACCTATGACGGTGCCTTCGTCTCCACCCTGATCCTGGTGGGGTGCGCCACCCTGATCGCCGCCGGCGCGGCCGTCGCCTTGGTGGTCGGGGTCAGCCGCCCACTACGCCGGATGACGGCGATGATGCACCGCCTGGCGCAGGGACAGACCGACGAGGCGGTGCCGGGCGCCGGACGCGGCGACGAGATCGGCGCCATGGCCGGCTCCGTCCAGGTGTTTCGCGACAACATCGTGCGGACCCGTGCCCTTGAGGCCGAGACCGCCCTGGCCCGGGCCGGCGCCGAGGCCCAGCGCAAGGCGACCATGATCGAGATGGCCGACCGGTTCGAACAGGCGGTGGGCGGCATCGTCACCCTCGTCGCCGTCACGGCCACCGAGCTCCAGGCCACCGCCGCCAGCATGAGTGCCACCGCCGGCCAGACCGCGGCGCAATCCACCACGGTGGCCGCCGCCGCCGAGGAAGCAGCCACGAACGTCACCATGGTGGCCGCGGCGGCGGAGGAACTCGGCTCCTCCGTGATCGAGATCGGCCGCCAGATGCAGGGCTCGTCCAGCCTGTCCCAGGCCGCGGTGGCGGAGGCCGGGCAGACCGCTGCCTTCGTGCGCGACCTCACCGAGGCCGCCGGACGCATCGGTGACGTGGTCAAGCTCATCTCCGCCATCGCCGGCCAGACCAATTTGCTGGCGCTCAACGCCACGATCGAGGCGGCGCGGGCGGGCGAGGCGGGCCGGGGCTTCGCCGTGGTGGCGGCCGAGGTGAAGGAACTGGCGAGCCAGACGGCGCGGGCCACAGCGGAAATCACCGGCCAGATCGGCCGGATCCAGGCCTCGACCCAGCAGGCGGTCACGGCGGTGAACGGGATCTCTACCCGCATCCGCGAGATCGATGACGTGGCGACCTCGATCGCGGCCGCCGTGGAGGAGCAGGGTGCAGCGACCCAGGAGATCGTGCGCAATGTCTCCCAGGCGGCCCTCGGCACCGGCGAGGTCACGGCCAACATCACCGGTGTGGCGGGCGCCGCCGAGGAGACCGGGGCCGCCGCCGCCCAGGTGCTGGCCTCCGCCTCCGAGCTCTCGCGCCAGTCCGAACACCTCGGCGCCGAAGTGAACCGCTTCCTCGCCATGGTGCGGGCGGCCTGAGCGGACCGGCACGAGCCCTTCAGCTCCGAGGTCCGCTCGAACACCGCGCGGGCCTGGCTGATCCGGCCTCCGCTGTGACCAAGCGGAAGCCGGATCAGAGGGCGTCGAGGGCGGTGATCACCCGCAGCGGCGGGAGATCGGGATATTCGTCGGGCAGCCCGGTCCGGTTGACCCAGACGGGGCCGAACCCGAAGGCCGCGGCGCCGGCGATGTCCCAGCGGTTGGACGAGCAGAACAGCACCGCCTCGGGCGGCACCCCGAAGCGTTCGCCCACGAGGGCGTAGGCGCGCGGATCGGTCTTGAAGGTCCCCGCTGGATCGACCGACAGAACCGCGTCGAAATCCGCCGCGAGCCCGGCCGAGGCGATCGCGCGCGACAGCATCCCGGCATCGCCGTTGGACAGGATCGCGGTCCTGATACCCGCCGCGCGCAGCCGTTTCAGGGTGCCGGGAACCTCCGGATAGGCGTCGAGGTCGCGATAGGCATCGAGCAGGGGTTCGCGCAGCGTGCGATCGACCGCCGGATGCCAGGCGAGCGCATAGTCGAGGGCGCGCTCGGTGAGGGACCAGAACGAGGCGTAGCGGCCCATCAGTCCGAGGGTCCAGCTGTATTCGAGCTGCTTGGTGCGCCAGAGCTCTGAGAAACGATCGGCCTCCGGCCCGATCGCCCTGGCATGGCGCCGGACCGCCGCATGGACGTCGAGCAGGGTGCCGTAGGCATCGAACACCGCGACGCGGCGAGTTTCGAACAGGTCCATCATGCGATCCTCAGGCCCGACGCAATCGGAGGCCGAAGGCGCGCAGGGTTCCCAACAGCAAAGCGGCGTAGACCAGGGTTCCGAGCAGGCCGAGGGCGCCCAGAATCGCGATCTCACGAAAGTGCGGCAGCGCCGGCACCGCGCCCTCCACCAGGGGAAGGCCAAAGAGGGCCGTCACGGTCAGGCCGAGGCAGGCGATCACCACGCCGATCACCGTGATCCCGAGGCCGCGCCCCGGTTCCATCCAGTCACGCCGCCAGGCCAGGGCCACCAGGATGGCGAGGTTGACCCACTGGCCGATGGCGGTGGCCAGCGCCAGGCCGGTGACGCCGTAGGGGCCGGTGAGCAGGATCTTGAGGCCGACGTTGATCGCGATGGCGGTGAGCGAGGCGATGAGCGGGGTCATCGTGTCCCGGCGGGCGTAGAAGCTCGCCAGCGCCGAGCGCACCAACACCACCGCCGGTAGGGCCAAGCCATAGGCGGCGAGCACCGAGGCCGCCCGCGCTGCGTCCTCTGCCTGGAAGGCGCCACGCTGGAACAGGGCCGCCATGATCAGGCTCGGCAGCATGAGGAAGGCGATGGTGAACGGTGCCGACAAGGCGAGCGAGAAGCCCGCCGCGCGGTTCTGGGCCATATGCGCCCCGGCGACGTCGCCCGCGGCGATGCGGCGGCTCATCTCCGGGAGCAGCACCGTGCCGGCGGCGATGGCGATGACGCCGAAGGGTAGCTGATAGAGCCGGTCGGCGTAATAGAGCGCCGAAACCGCCCCGATGGGCAGGAAGCTGGCGATGATGGTGTCGGCGAATGAGGCGATCTGGAAGCCGGCAGAGCCGATCACCGCCGGCCCCAGCACCTTGAAGAACCGCCCCATGGTCGCCTCGCGTAGGATCGGCCGGGTGAGCGTCGGGGCGATGCCGACCCGCCGACAATCCCACCAGACCAGGGCGAATTGCAGGATGCCAGACACGGTGACGCCCCAGGCCAACGCATAGGCGGCATTGGGAAACAGGAAGGCCAAGCCCAAGGCCGCCAGCATCGACAGGTTGAGCAGGACCGGCGCGCCAGCCGCCACGGCGAAGCGCCGATGCGCGTTGAGGACACCCGAGAACAGGGTCACCAGCGTCATGAACAGCAGGTAGGGGAAGGTGATCCGGGTGAGCGACACCGCCAGCGCGAAGCGCTCGGGATCGTCGGAGAAGCCCGGCGCCAGGACGCGCACCACCCGGGGCATCGCCGGCATGGCCAACGCCAAGAAAACGATCTGCACGAGGAGCATCAGGGTGAAGATGCGATCTGCGAAACGCCGGGCCGCCCCCGCCTCGGCGGCCTCGGCCAGACCCGCATAGGTCGGCACGAAGGCGGTGTTGAACGCGCCTTCGCCGAAGATCGCCCGGAAATGGTTCGGCAGGCGGAAGGCGACGACGAAGGCGTCGGCCACCGGGCCGGCCCCCAGGATCGCGGCCATCACCACGTCGCGGGCAAAGCCCGTGACCCGCGACACCAGCGTCCAGCCGCCGACGGAAAGGATGCTGCGGATCATGACGGAGGGGCTGCCGAAACGCACGGAACAGAAACCCACCCCCGCCCGCGATCCAGGATGCCGGTGCATCCCGGGACGAGGCCGGAGGTGGGCGGGGGCGTGATGATCGCGTCGCGCGCCCAAAGGCCCGCGACGCGCTCCTGAAAGAGTCTCAGGCGGTGGCTTCGCCGTAGAGTTTCTCAACATGCTCCCAGTTCACGAGATTCTCGATGAACGCCTTGAGGTAGTCGGGACGACGGTTGCGATAATCGATGTAGTAGGAGTGCTCCCACACATCGACGCCGAGGATCGGCTTGGCGCCATGGACCAGCGGGTTCTCGCCGTTGGGTGTCTTCAGGATCGCGAGTTTGCCGTCCTTGACCGCGAGCCAGGCCCAGCCCGAGCCGAACTGGCCGACGCCCGCCTGGATGAAGTCCGCCTTGAACTTGTCGAAGCCGCCGAGATCCTCGTCGATCTTCGCGGCCAGGGCCGCCGGGGCCGCGCCGCCGCCATTGGGCTTCATCCAGTTCCAGAAATGGAGGTGGTTGAAGTGCTGGCCGGCATTGTTGAACAGCGGCTGGTTGGTGCCGTAGGACGCCGTGAC
>JAKONB010000082.1 GCA_022702195.1 Beijerinckiaceae bacterium
GGAAGCGACCGAGGTCTTGCGTAGGCCCGGCCGGTCTTAGCGCCAGCACGAGACCCGTTGGAGACACCGCGACGCGAGAACGGCCCCGGCGGAGACGCCGGAGCCCGGGACGCCGGGGAACCGGCAACAGTTACAGCGCAAACGAGGGTTCCGCGGCGTCCCGCGTCCCCGTTTGGGTTTCTCTTGGGCCATGCCCCCGGCGCGAGAATCGCGCGCGGGGGTGAAGCCGCGTGGAGATCGCATGTCCTCGCGCCATAGGCCCGCAATCTTCCCATGCGGAACGACCCCCATCCCTTCCCCCACACGGGGCGGGCACGTCCGCGCGGCGATTTGATCCCTGACCCTCGTCGGCTCGCGGGGAGGGAGTCCACGGGGCGATGCCCCGGGTGCCATCCGCGATCGCCCGGAAGTCCCCGGCGTGGCGCGCCGGCGGTGGGGGAACGCGCGGTCGCAGCCAGGAACATGCGACACGCCGGAGGGGTTGGCAAAGGACGACCCCTCAACTTTTCCGGACATCCCGCCCCATGACCGACAAGATGGCCGAGCCGGTGATCGAACCCTATACCGGTCCGGCCGGCGGCTGGGGCTCCGCCCGGTCGCTCACCGAAATCCTCCTGCGCGAGGAGATCCCGGTCTCGGGGGCGGCTCTGCTGATGAAGCAGAACAAGCCCGATGGGTTCATGTGCGTTTCCTGCGCCTGGTCGAAGCCCAAGAAGCCGCTGACCTTCGAGTATTGCGAGAACGGCGCCAAGGCCACCGCCTGGGAGCAGACCGCCAAACGCTGCGGCCCGGACTTCTTCGCCCGTCACACGGTGACGGAGCTGCTGGGTTGGACCGATTACGCCCTGGAGGAGCAGGGCCGGCTCACCCATCCCCTGCGCTACGATCCGGCCAGCGACCGCTACGTGACGGTGTCCTGGAGCGAGGCCTTCGCCGAGATCGGCCGGGAGTTGCGCGCGCTCGACCCGAAATCGGTGGTCAATTACGCCTCCGGGCGCGCCTCGCTCGAGACCTCCTACATGTTCGGGCTGTTCTCGCGGATGTACGGCAACAACAACCTGCCGGATTCCTCCAACATGTGCCACGAACCGACCTCGGTGGGCCTGAAGGCGTCGATCGGCTCACCGGTGGGGACGACCAAGCTGGAGGATTTCGAGCATTCCGACCTGATCCTGTTCTTCGGTCAGAATGTCGGGTCCAATGCGCCGCGCATGCTGCACCAGTTGCAGGAGGCGCGCCGTCGCCGGGTGCCGATCGTGACCTTCAACCCCCTGCGCGAGCGCGGGTTGGAGCGGTTCACCAACCCGCAATCCCCCACCGAGATGGTGACGCGCAGCGCCACCGAGATCTCGACCCAGTACCATCAGGTGAAGGCCGGCGGCGACATCGCGGCGATCACCGGCATGTGCAAGTTCCTCATCGCCGCCGACCGGGACGCCAAGGCCGTGGGCCGTCCGCGCATCCTCGACGTCGCCTTCATCGAGGAGCACACCCATGGCCTTGAGGCGTTCGTCGCCTATTGCGACGCGCAGAGCTGGTCGGCCCTCGAGGCGCGGTCCGGTCTGACCCGGAGCGCCATCGAGGCCGCGGCGCAGGTCTATGCGCGGGCGCGGGCCGTTCTGGGTATCTACGGGATGGGGCTGACCCAGCACCGCAAGGGCACCGAGGCGGTGCAAATGCTGGTCAACCTGATGCTGCTGCGCGGCAATGTCGGCCGGCCCGGTGCCGGCCTGTGCCCGGTGCGCGGCCATTCCAACGTGCAGGGCCAGCGCACCGTCGGCATCACCGAGAAGCCCGAACTCGCCCCCCTCGACCGGATCGCCGAGCAATACGGGTTCGCGCCGCCCCGCGACAAGGGTCTCAACACCGTGGAAGCCTGCAAGGGCATCATCGACGGCTCCGTGAAGGGTTTCGTCAGCCTGGGCGGCAACTTCGTCCGCGCCATCCCCGACACGGTTCGGATGGAGGAGGCATGGGCGCGGATGCGCCTCACCGTACAGATCTCCACCAAGCTCAACCGCTCGCACCTCGTCCACGGGGCGGTGTCCTACATCCTGCCCTGTCTGGGCCGGATCGAGGTCGATACCCAGGCGAGCGGTCCCCAGGCCGTGTCGATGGAGGATTCGACCTCGTGCTTCCACGGCTCGCGCGGCTCGGCCAAGCCGGTGAGCGAGCATGTGCGGTCCGAGCCGTGGATCGTCGCCGGGATCGCCAAGGCGACCCTCGACCCGAATCCGAAGGTCGATTGGGACGGCTGGGTCGCCGATTACGCCACGATCCGCCGCGCCATGGAGGCGACCTACCCGGACGTCTTCCACGATCTCGACGGCCGGATGTTCGATCCGGGGGGCATCGGCAAGCCGGTGGCGGCCCGGGAGCGGCGCTGGGAGACCGAGAGCGGCAAGGCCAACTTCACGGTACCGGAGGGGCTCAATGAGGATCCCGACATGGATTCGCGCCCGCCCGAGGTGCTGGACCTCATCACCCTGCGCTCCAACGACCAGTTCAACACCACGATCTACGGCTACGACGACCGCTTCCGCGGCGTGAAGGGGACTCGAATGATCCTTTTCATGAACGCGGCCGACATCCGGCGCCTCGGCCTGAGCGACGGGGAGACCGTCGATCTGGAGACCCACGCGGATGACGGCTTCGCCCGCGTGGTGAAGGGCCTGCGGGTGGTGGAGTATGGGATTCCGGTGGGAAATTGCGGCGGCTACTATCCCGAACTGAACCCGCTGATTCCGCTCTGGCACCATGACGAGCAGGCCAAGACCCCCGCCGCCAAGGCGATCCCGATCCGCGTCCGGCGGGCGGCGGCCTGACCGACGGGCTCGGCGCGCGCCTCCGGCGAAAATCCGATCCTCGCGGCCGATGGGGCCTCGACGTGTGGCCTGCGAGACCCATAACAGCACCATGGCTCAGAACGACGACGCGCATGCCCGGCGCCAGGCGGTCATCGACCGTATGCTCGCCGAGGCCCTGCATCCGGTGGGCGAAGTCCGCCTGCCGAGTCACGATGCGTTGGCCGACGACATGCGCAAGGCGGTGGACCAGCTCCTGGCCAAGGCCGAGGCGCAGCGCATGCGCCGGCTGACCTACGAGGATCTGGAGGAGGCGCTGCCGCCGCGCGACGTCACCTCCGAGGATCTGGAGGCGATCTTCTGGATCCTGTCCGAGCACGGCATCGCCATCGAGGACGGCGATACCGCCTGACCCGGCTGCGCGAACGCGGACACGGCCCGGCGGATGCCCTCCGCCCAAGCAGCCCTGCCTCGCGCCTGTCCTCACTCGCATCGGCGGACAAACCGCTCTATAAGCCGCGCTCTTCCGCATGGCATATGGCCGCGCGTGAGCTGTCCGAAAGGTGGACGGGAGTTGATCATGGGCGAGCGTTGGACACCGAAGACTTGGCGGAATCTGCCGATCCAGCAGGTGCCGGCTTATCCGGATGCCGCCGCCCTCCAGGCCGTGGAGACGCAGCTCGCGAGTTTTCCACCGCTGGTCTTTGCCGGTGAGGCGCGCAAGCTGAAATCGGCCCTGGCCCGAGTCTCGACCGGCGAGGCGTTCCTCCTCCAGGGCGGCGATTGCGCCGAGAGCTTCGACGAGCATTCGGCCGACAACATCCGCGACTTCTTCCGGGTGTTCCTGCAGATGGCCCTGGTGCTCACCTTCGCGGG
>JAKONB010000552.1 GCA_022702195.1 Beijerinckiaceae bacterium
GCGCAGGCGGTTGCGCCGGTAGAGTTCGCGCGCCTGGGCGGGGATGTCGGACGCCGGGAAACGCAGGTCGAGATAGGATGGCAGGAGGCCGTTCCCGCTCTCGGCCAGAACGGTCCCGTGCCAGTCCCGGTCGAAGCGGTAGACCAGCGCCCGGTCGAAGCCGGTGATGTGCCGGATGTCCTCGGCGACGATGGCGCAGAGATCCTCGATGGTGCGCGCGTTGCGCAGGCGCTCCACGAAGGCGCGCAGCCGCGGGGTGAGGGCATCGAGCCCGGCTTCCACCGAGGGATCGGCGATCTCCTCCAGTTCCAGCACCACGAGGCCGTCGATCCGATGCGCCGCGACCTCGTAGGTCGGGCTCGCGCCGGCCGGCCCAAGCGTGACCGTGCGCAGGTAATGGGCGCCGTCCTCGGCCGGGGGATCGTCGAGGAACCGGCGCACCAGCGCCACCAGTTCGGGCAGGACCGCATCCAGGCGCGTGCCCACCGCCGCCGTGCCCGGTGCGTTCGCGCTGACCTGCGCGATGACGAGGCTCGCGGGGTCCAGCGTCAGCAGGAATCCGTGGGGCTGCACGCTGCCGACGATGTGGATGGGCTCTCGGTCGCAGGCCGTCAGGTCGACCCGTTGTGTCGTCTCGGACGGTTGCTTCAAGCTGAGCCTTCTCCCGCAGCGGTCGCCGTTCTCCGGGACCCGACCATCAACAATTGTCTAACAGGGGTGGCCGCGCCTGCCTACGACGGGGCGGGAAGGCGCGGGCCGCCTCGCCTGAGCCCAAAGGTCACATCAGGACCCGTCCGCCTCGCGCCGTCGCGGTGGCGCCCCGGGCCGCCCGCATCGCCGGCTTGACCGCCCTTCGCGTTCCCCACAGGGTGCGGACATGCCGACCGAACTGGATAAAGCCTTGCGGGCGAAGGCGCTCGCCGGGTTCGACATCCTCGACACGCCGCCGGAACCCGCCTTCGACGACCTCGCCCTGCTCGCCTCGGAGGTTTGCGGGACGCCGATGGCGTTGATCACCCTGATCGACGACGACCGCCAATGGTTCAAGGCCCGGGTCGGGTTCGAGGCGACCGAGACGGGCATGGCCCGCTCGGTCTGCATCCATGCGGTGGCCGAGCCCGGCCTCACGGTCATTCCCGACCTGCGCAGCGACGAGCGGACCTGCGCGAACCCCTCGGTCCGCGGTGCCCCCGACCTGCGCTTCTATGCCGGAGCCCCCCTCGTCACCGAGGAGGGGCACCCCATCGGCACGCTCTGTGTGCTCGACACGGAGCCCCGGCCGGAGGGATTGCGGCCGCACCAGGCCTCCACCATCGAGGTCCTGGCGCGTCAGGTCATGGCGCAACTCGCATTGCGGCGCGCCGTCAAGGATCTGGCGACCCGGACCGAGACGTTGCGGGCCCAGGAGGGGCGGCTGCGAACGGTCTTCGAGACCATCTACCAGTTCCAGGGCCTTCTCACCCGCGATGGTCGGCTCCTCGATGCCAACGCGGTGTCGCTGAAGGCGATCGGCCGGAGCCTCGACGAGGTCGCCGGGCAGCCCTACGGCGACACGCCCTGGTTCTCGGGCACGCCCGGGATGCGGGATCGGGTCCGGGGCTGGGTCGACCAGGTGGGGGCGGGCCACGTGGTCCGCGAGGAGTTCGAGCTTCACCTTCCCGGCGGCGTTCGGGTCTTCGACTTCGCGATGCGCCCGGTTCGCAGCACGGACGGCACCGTCGTCGGGATGGTGCCGGAGGCCGTCGACGTGACCGACCGCCGCTCCGCCGAAGCCCAGCTCCGTCAGGCGCAGAAGATGGAGGCGGTCGGGCAGTTGACCGGCGGGCTCGCCCACGATTTCAACAACATGCTGGCCGTCATCGTCGGAAGCCTGAACCTGCTGGAGCGCAGGCTGGCCAGGGGCGAGACGGACGTGTCCCGCTACGTCGACGCCGCCCTCGACGGCGCCCACAGGGCCGCCGCCCTGACCCACCGGCTCCTGGCCTTCTCCCGGCAGCAACCCCTCGCGCCGGTGCCGGTCGACGCCAACCGCATGGTCGCCGACATGTCCGACCTGCTGGCCCGCTCCCTCGGGGAGGCGGTGCAGGTGGAGACCGTGCTCTCCGCGGGGCTCTGGAAGGCCCATGCCGATCCGAGCCAGTTGGAGAACGTCATTCTCAACCTGTGCGTCAACGCCCGGGACGCGATGCCGGAGGGGGGCCTGCTGACGGTGGAGACCGCCAACACCCACATCGACGACGCTTACGGGCGCGAGAACGCGGTCGAGGCCGGCCAATACGTTCTGATCGCCGTCTCCGACACCGGTGTCGGAATGACGCCGGACGTGATGGCCAAGGCCTTCGACCCGTTCTTCACCACCAAGGATCCCGGCAAGGGCACCGGCCTCGGCCTCAGCCAGGTCTTCGGCTTCGTGCGGCAATCCAACGGGCACGTGAAGATCTATTCCGAGTTGGGACGGGGCACGACCCTCAAGATCTATCTGCCGCGCTACCAGGGCGCCGAGCGTGTGCCCGTCGAGGCGAAGGTGGCATCCGTGCCGCGGGCGAGCGGCGTCGAGACCATCCTGGTGGTGGAGGACGACGAGCGGATGCGGGCCTGCTCGGTCGAGTCCCTGCGCGAACTCGGCTACGCGGTGGTCGATGCCGGCAGCGGAGCCGAGGCGCTGCGGCTGGTGGAGGCCGGGGGCCTCTTCTCGCTCCTGTTCACCGACATCGTCATGCCCGAGATGACCGGCCGGGATTTGGCCGATCGGATCCATGCGATGTCGCCGGGCCTGAAGGTGCTCTACACGACGGGCTACACCCGCAACGCCGTCGTCCATAACGGCGTCCTCGATGCCGGCACGCACTTGCTGCCGAAGCCGTTCGGGATCGCGCAGCTCGCGGAGAAAGTCCGATCGGTCCTCGACGGCGCATAGGGCCACCGCGCGATCCCACGCGGCGACCGTGTCCCCCCAAGCTCACGCGGTGCCGCGGTGAAACCGAGCCCGGCTTTTACCGAAGGGATTAACTGGGCGATGGCACCGAATACCCCGGCACCATCGCGAGGCGTGAACTGGAATCAGGTCTCCAGAACGGCATCATCCGTAAAAGCACAGATCGGCATCAAGACATCAAAACGAATACATTCATGTGATTCTAGGTTGTTTTTAAAAGGTCATTTCCTGTCGTGATCTGTTAAGAATTTATAGATGCCTTTGGGATGAGAAGGTTTCCTCCTAAGGGCGATGTTATGCTGAAGACTCAATCGATCGGGGCGCAGATCGCCCTGTCGCTCACCTTCCTGATGATCCTGTCGATCGTCACCGGTCTGTTTGCCGTGCGCAAGGTGGAGCAGGTCGCAGCCATCAGCGACACCATGGGACATCACCTCGAGGCCACCAACGTCCTGGGCGAACTCGCGACGTTCAGTCAGCAGCTGCGTGGGCTCGCCGCCTTGCAGCATTTCTCCGCCGACGCGGACGAGCGCCAACTCTACGCGACGGAGGCGGCCGAGGTCCGTCGCTCCTTCTCCCAGGCCTGGAGCCGGTACGCGTCCCTGGTCGAGGACGGGCGTGAGGTCGAGCGCGCGGGCGTCCTGCGGGCGGCTTGGCAGCACTTCCTGGCCGTGCAGGAGGAGGTGACGGCCCTGGACAAGGCCGGCGCGTCGGCGCTGGCCACCACGGTCCTCCAGAAGGACCTGCGCCAGGATGCGGCGCGATTCTACGAGGCCGTCGTGGCGGTGCAGACCCTCCGGAAGAGCGAGATCACGGCGGCGACGCAGCTGGCCGAAGAGATCCGGATCTCGGCCAAGCTCTGGATCCTCGTCGCCCTCGGCGCACTCAGCGCCTCCTGTCTGCTGATCGGTGGCTACCTCATGGCGCGCATCTCGAAGCCGGTCCGGCGGATGACGGGGGCCATGGAACGGCTCGCCGAGGGCGATCTCGCCGTCGTGGTGCCGGACGTGCGGCGCAGGGACGAGATCGGCGCCATGGCCGGCGCCGTACAGGTCTTCAAGGACAACCTCGTGCGGACGCGGCAACTGGAAGCCGACACCGCGCAAGCCCGGCTCGCCGCCGAGGCGCAGCGGCGGCACACGATGCGCGCCATGGCCGAGACCTTCGAGCGGGCCGTGGGCGGCATCGTCGGGTTGGTGTCCTCCTCCGCGACCGAATTGCAGGCGACGGCCCAGGCCATGACGGCGACCGCGACCGGGACGGCCAGCCACTCCACCACCGTGGCGGCGGCGGCCGAGGAGGCCGCCGCGAACGTCAACACGGTGGCGGCCGCCGCCGAGCAGCTGGGCGTCTCCGTGCAGGAGATCGGCCGGCAAGTCGCGGGTTCGTCCGATCTGGCGGGGGCCGCCGTGCGCGACGCGGACCGGACCGCCGCGCTGGTGCACGAACTCACCACCACCGTCGCCAAGATCGGCGAGGTGGTGGCGATCATCTCCGGCATCGCCTCGCAGACCAACCTGCTGGCGCTCAACGCGACCATCGAGGCGGCGCGGGCCGGCGAGGCGGGGCGCGGCTTCGCGGTGGTCGCCTCCGAGGTGAAAATGCTCGCCGACCAGACCGCGACGGAGAGCGCCTTCGATCGCGTCCGGGAGGCGAGCGACCAGACCAAGCGGCTCGCCGACGCGGCCCATGCGATGAGCGGCATCGTCGGGCTGATCAACACCATCGCCGCTCGGATCAACCTGCTGGATCTCAACGCGACCATCGAGTCGGCGCGGGCCGGCGAGGCGGGGCGCGGCTTCGCGGTCGTCGCCGCGGAGGTGAAGAGCCTGGCGACCCAGACGGCGCGGGCAACAGAGGAAATCGCCGCGA
>JAKONB010000554.1 GCA_022702195.1 Beijerinckiaceae bacterium
ACTTGCGGCCGAAGCCGCCGCCCAGCAGCGTCACGTTCACCCGCACCTTGTCGGCGGGGAGGTTCAGCAGCTTGGCGAGCCGGTCATGGGTCGCCTGCGGCGCCTGGGTGCAGGCCCAGGCCTCGCAGAACCCGTCCTTGATCCGCACCGTGGCGGCGGGGGGCTCCATCGGCGCCTGGACGAGGTGGGGCACGAAATACTCGGCCTCGACCCGCTGCTTGGCCTTGGCCATCGCGCCGTCGACGTCGCCCTGATTGCGCACGACCTTGCCGGGGGCGCGGGCCGCCTTCTCCAGTTCGCCCCGGAAGGCGACGGAATCGTAGGCGGCGTTCGGGCCGTCGTCCCAGGTGATCTTGAGGGCGTCGCGCGCCTTCATCGCCGCCCAGGTGTTCTTGGCCACGATGGCGACGCCGCCCACTGGCTGGAACTCCGACGGCATGGCGGGGGTCTCGATCTTGAAGATCTTGACCACGCCGGCGACCTTCCTGGCCTCGGTGTCGTCGAAGCTCACCACCTTGCCGCCATAGACGGCGGGGCGGGCGACGAGCCCGTACAGCATCCCGTCGAGGCGGGTATCGATGCCGTACATCGCCTTGCCGGTGGTGATGTCGCGGTTATCGATGAGGCCGATCTGGCCCTTGCCGATATACTTGAAGTCCTTGGCGTCCTTCAGCGTCACGCTCTCGCGGGCGGGCACCGGCAACTCGGCCGCCGCCGCCGCGATCTCGCCGTAGCCGAGGCTGCGCTTCGACTTGGCGTGGGTCACCACGTGGTTCACCGCCGTGACCTCGGAGGCCGGCACGTTCCACTGCTTGGCGGCGGCCTGGATCAGCATCAGGCGGGCGGCCGCACCGGCATGGCGCAGGTGCTGGAAGAAGTGGCGCAGGGAGCGCGACCCGTCGGTGTCCTGGTTGCCGAAGCGGGCCTCGTCGCCCCAGGCCTGGGCGACCTTGACCTTGTCCCAATTCGCCTCGAGCTCGTCGGCCACCACGAAGGCGATCGAGGTGCGGACGCCCTGGCCCATCTCGGAACGGTGGCAGGTCACCGTCACGGTGCCGTCGGGGGCGATGGCCACGAACACCTTCGGGTCGTCCTGCCAGCCATGCGGCATGGCATCGCCGCCGAACGTCTTGGGCTCGTCCTTCTTGTCCTCGGCCCGGGCGGAATCACGCCAGGACAGGGCCAGCACCAGGGCGCCCATGCCGCCGAGCAGGGCGCGGCGGCTGACATTGGCGAGCGCGCTCGGCGCGCTGTCGTCGCGCGGGGCGGTCCCGGGGGCGGTCGTGGTCATCTGCTGAGCTTCGTTGATCACAGGCGCTCTCCCTTCGGTGCGGAAGCAGCCTGACCGGCGGCCTGATGGATCGCCGCGCGGATGCGCGGATAGGTGCCGCAACGGCAGAGGTTGCCGCTCATGGCCTCGTCGATCTGCGCGTCGGTGGGCTTGGGCGTGTCGGTGAGCAGGGAGGCGGCCTGCATCATCTGCCCGCACTGGCAGTAGCCGCATTGCGCCACGTTGAGGTCGCGCCACGCCGCCTGGACCGGATGGTTGCCGTCGGGGGACAGCCCCTCGATGGTGACCACGGCCTGGTTCTCGGCGGCCGAGACGGGGGTGACGCAGCCGCGCACGGCCGTGCCGCCCACATGGATGGTACAGGCGCCGCACAGGGCCTGGCCGCAGCCGAACTTGGTGCCGGTGAGCCCGGCCTCGTCGCGCAGATACCAGAGCAACGGCATGTCGGGATCGCCGTCGAAGCTGCGTTCAGCCCCGTTCACGGTCAGCTTGATCATGGAAATGTCCTGTCATCGATCGGGCCACGGGTGGTTCACGGAGCGGCGCCTCGCCGATCCGTCAACGAGCCAGGAGCCGTCGGGGTCGCATGTCGGTCTTGGGGCGCCGGCGACCGGGTCGCCGTCCCACAACGAGTCGTCCCTGAGATGCGATGGCGGATCCGGCGCCCCGTCGGGCCGCCGTCGCAATGCGCGAAGCACCCACGCCCCGCACCTCATAATGAATCCAATTAAACGCTGTGGCTGGTGCGGTGCAACAGGCGGTCTCGCCGCGGGGAAGCGCGGGCGGGGCACCGATGTGCCGTTGCGCACGGCCTGGTCGGGATCATGGGGACCAGCGGGAGACCTGTGCGTTGTCTCCGTCGTTCCAGTGCGGCCCGCGTCGCGTGGCTTCTAAGCTTGCATCACGCGGAATCGAATGGGCTCAGGACATCCGCGAACCGCGTTCAGGTTTCCACCAGCCCGGCGCTCGATCCCGATGCCCCGGAATCGCCCGCCCCGTGCGGCAGGGCGAGGTATTCGGACGAGCGCATCTCGATGAGGCGCGACACGGTGCGGTCGAATTCGAAGGCCTCGCGGCCCTCGGTGGCGGTGTAGAGGCCCGGCGGCTCGGCCGCGGCCGAGGCCACAAGCTTCACGTGGGCGTCGTAGAGCGTGTCGACCAGCGTGATGAAGCGCTTGGCCTCGTTGCGATTCGCCTCACCCATCACCGGGATGTCCGATAGGATCACCGTGTGGAAGGCCCGGGCCAGCGCCATGTAGTCGGAGGCCCCCAGCGGCTGGACGCAGAGATCGGCGAAGTGGAAGCGCGCGACCCCGCCGGTCTCCTCCGGCACGGCGACGTCGTGGCCCTTCACCCGGAGCGTGGCGGGCTTGCCCCGCGCCTTGCCGGTGAGGCCCTTGAAGGCGCGCGCCAGGGCGTCCGCCGCCTGCGC